>CACZNT010000094.1 GCA_902782635.1 uncultured Coriobacteriaceae bacterium | reverse complement strand
GGGGCCTCGTCGTGGGAACGGTTGACTAGCGGTTACGCATACGCCGCCCAAGCATTCAGCTCCGCGCAAAGCGGTATAGTGGGGCGGAAGCGTACCTGAAAGGGAGGAAAGGGCGCATGAACGATCAGCGCATCGCCATCGTGACCGATTCCGGGACCGACGTCCCCGCGGACTTCGCCTCCGAGCACGAGATCTTCGTCGTCCCCCTGCAGATCAACTACTCCGACGGCACCACATACCGCTCGGGCATCGACATCTCCGAGGAGGAGGTCGTCCGCCGCTTCGCGCAGGAGATCCCCACCACCTCCCTGCCCACGCCCGAGGCAATCAAGGCGCATTTCGAGCTGGCGAAGGCATCCGGCTACCAGCGCGCCGTCTTCGTGAGCATCTCGTCGGCGCTCTCCGGCACGAACCAGACGGCGCACATCGTCGCAGAGCAGATGGAGGACTTCCCCATCATCGTCATCGACACCAAGAGCATCGGCATGGGCGCCGGGCTCACGGTGATGGCGGCCACGCGCATGGTGGAGGCCGGCGTCCCCTTCGACGAGCTCGAGGCGCGCCTCGACGACCTCGTCACCAAGTCGAATGTCTACTTCACCACGAAGACCCTCACCTACCTGCGCAAGGGCGGCCGCATCAACGAGGCCACCTACCGTCTGGGGTCGGTGCTCAACATCAAGCCCGTCATCACCTGCGATGCGGGCGGATACTACGTCACGGCCAAGAAGGCGCGTGGCTGGGATCGGGCCCTCGACGCCGAGGTCAACCTCATCCGCGCCCGTGCAGCCGTGCTCGACGACGTGATCATCGGCATCGCCTGCTCCGCTTCAATGGACTACTTCGAGGCGCTCGAGGAAAAGCTGCGCGCGTCCATCACGGGGATTCGCGAGATCATTCGCGGCGGCTTCTCGCCGACCCTTCTCGTGCACACGGGCCCCGACGTCGTGGGAATCACCATTCAGCCCGCGCTCGACCTCTAGGCGCAGCGCCTGCCCCATCTGACAACGGAACCTGTCCCTTCTGTCATGACAAAGGGGACTGTCCCCTTTGTCATGCGTCTAGCAGGAGATATGCCCTGCCATATGCTCCACGATCTGCGCCGAGATGCGCGCCGAGCTCTCCAGGAAGGTCCTGAAGTCGACCGTCGAATCGTCGTCGGCATTGTCGGAGATGGAGCGGATGACGACGTAGGGAAGGCCGTTGTGCCAGGCCGTCTGGGCGACGGCCGCACCCTCCATCTCGCAGCAGACGGCGCCGAAGAGCTCGACGATGCGATCCTTGAGCGCGGCATCGGCGACGAACTGATCGCCCGTGGCGACGCGTCCCTCGATGACGTTGGCCTCGGGAGCCACCTCGCGGGCGGCCTCCACGGCGAGCGCGCGCAGACCCTCGTCGGCCGGGAACTCCAGCATGCCGAGGTCGGGGTTCTCCCCCAGCGGATGCCCCAGGCCGGCGCCATCCATGTCGTGGTGGATGCAATCGGTGGACACGACGAGGTCGCCGATGCGGAGCTCGCTCGAGAGCGACCCCGCGACGCCGGTGAACACGAGATGGGTGGCCTCGTGGCGATCGACCATCACCTGCGCGCACACCGCGGCGCAGACCTTGCCCATGCCGCAGTAGGCCACCACGGCGGGCGTGCCCTCGAGGACGCCCTCGAAGAACTCCATGCCCGCCAGGGTCGTGCGACGCACGTTCCCCATCGACTCGACGAGCAGGTCGACCTCCTCGTGCATGGCCCCGATGATTCCCAGCTTCATGGCTATCCCTCGACTTTCACTATGGGCGCGAAGCCCTTCATGAGCTTCTTCACCTTGCCTGTGCGGGAGAACTTGATCTCGAGCGCATCGCCATCGACCGAGAGCACCACGCCGGGGCCGAAGGTCTTGTGCGATATGTGATCGCCCTTAGCATATTCCACCGCCTCGAGCGCAGGGTCCTTGGTGATGGGCGCGGGGCGGGCGGACTTGCCGAGGTTGGAGGAGCGCGTGGCCGAGCCGAACACGTGGCCGCCGTACATCTCCGAACCCCTGCCCGAGCCAAAGGTGCCGCGTCGGTCGCCGCGCTTCTCCCAGCCGGTGCCCGAGAAGCCCTGCGAGCCTATGCCCACCGTCTCGACGTGCTCCTCGGGGATCTCGCGCAGGAAGCGGCTCGCGGGGTTTGCCTGCGAGCTGCCGTATGTGCGCCTGGTGAGGGCGTGCGTGAGATAGAGCTTGCGCTCAGCGCGCGTGATGGCCACGTAGGCCAGGCGGCGCTCCTCCTCGATGCCCGCCGGGTCGTCGCCATGGGAGGTGTGCGGGAAGAGCCCCTCCTCGAGGCCGGCCACGAACACCACGGGGAACTCGAGGCCCTTGGCCGAGTGGATGGTCATCATCGTGATGGCACTCGTCTCGCCCGAGAGCGCGTCGAGGTCGGTGCGCAGTGCCAGCCACTCCATGAAGGCGGGAAGCTGTTGGGAGGCAATGCCCTCGGCTGGGGACGCGATGGCGGACGAATCGGCGCCGGCGCCTGCGTCCGCGCCGTCGGCCACGATGCCCGCCTCGCGCAGCTCGGCCAGGCTCTCGAGCGCGGGAACCTGGTCGGCGTGATCCTCGTCGAACTCCGCGGCCACGGTGATGAACTCGCGGATGTTCTCGATGCGCCCGTCGGCCTCCACCGTATGCTCGGCCTCGAGCGCCGTAATGAGCCCGGCTTCCTCGACGATGGCCTCCACGACGCGGGCGAGCTCGCCGGTGATGTGGCGTCCCTTCTCGATGGCCCCGCAGAAGGCGGCCAGGCCGTCGCGCGCCTTGGGCGGGATGAGGTCGGTCTCGGCGATGCAGGCCTGCGCGGCCGAGAAGAACGAGATGGCGTGGTCAGCCGCATACTTCTGGATGCGGGCGATGGACGTGGAGCCGATGCCGCGGCGCGGGGTGTTCACCACGCGCAGGGCCGAGACGTCGTCGTCGGGGTTGACGACGAGCTTTAGGTAGGCCATCACGTCGCGCACCTCGGCGCGGTCGAAGAAGCGCGTGCCGCCCACGATGCGGTAGGGCACGCCCGCGCGCAGGAACATGTCCTCGAGGACGCGCGACTGCGCGTTGGTGCGGTAGAACACGGCCATGTCCTCGTAGGGCGTGCCGGCCGCATGGAGCTTCTCGATCTCCGACCCTATCCAGCGGCCCTCGTCGCGCTCGTCGGAGGCCTGGTAGACGCGGATGCGCTCGCCCTCTCCCTCCTCGGTGAACAGGCGCTTCGCCTTGCGGCGGGAGTTCCTCGCCACCACGGAGTTCGCCGCCTCGAGGATGTGCGCGGTGGAGCGGTAGTTCTGCTCGAGGCGCACCACGCTGGCATCGGGGTAGTCCTCCTCGAAATCGAGGATGTTCTTGATGTCGGCGCCGCGCCAGGAGTAGATGGACTGATCGTCGTCGCCCACCACCATGAGGTTGCGGTAGCGCTTGGCCAAAAGATTGGTGATCTCGTACTGGACGTGGTTCGTGTCCTGGTACTCGTCGACCGAGATGTGGCGGAAGCGCTCCTGGTATCCCGCGAGGACCTCCGGGTTCTTGGAGAGGAGCTGGTGCGCGTAGACGAGCAGGTCGTCGAAGTCCATGGCGTTGGCGCGGCGGAGGCGGCGCTGCAGCTCGGAGTAGACGCGCGCGATGGCATCCATGTGCGGATTGGACGCGAGGCCCTCGAAATCCGCCGCGGAGATGAGCTCGTTCTTCGCGGAGGAGATGCGCGAGCGCACCATGTTGATGGGATAGGCCTTGGAGTCGATGCGCAGGTCCTCCATGATCTGGCGCACCAGGCGGCGCGAATCGTCGTCGTCGTAGATGGCGAAATTGGGCTCGAAGCCCACGAGGCGCGCGTCCTCGCGCAGCATGCGCACGCACATGGCGTGGAAGGTGCAGATCCACATGCCACGCGACGTGCCCCCCATGAGCTGCCCCAGGCGCTCGCGCATCTCGCCCGCCGCCTTGTTGGTGAAGGTGATGGCCAAGACCTGCCAGGGGCGCACGCCCTCGTCGGCAATCATG
>CACZNT010000093.1 GCA_902782635.1 uncultured Coriobacteriaceae bacterium | reverse complement strand
TCATCTCCCCCACCTTGGCGTTCGCGCCGCCGTGCTTGGGGCCCTTGAGCGAGCCGATGGCGCCGACGTAGGCGGAATAGGCGTCCGTGCCCGAGGAGGAGAGCACGCGTGTGACGAAGCTCGAGTTGTTGCCGCCGCCGTGCTCGGCGTGGAGCATGAGCATGACGTCGAGCAGCAGGGCCTCGTCGTGGGTGAAGCCCTCATCGCCGCGCAGCACGTCGAGGACCGTCTCGGCCATCGAGTAGTCCTCCTGCGCGGGAGGCGGCACGAGCGTGACTCCCTCCTCGTGGGCCTTGTAGGCGGTGTAGGCCACGCTCGCCACGCGCGGCCAGCGGCCGAGGAGCGAGAGCGCCACGTCCACCTCGTGGACGGGCTCGGTGGAGTCGGGCTCGGGGTCGAATGCATAGAGCAGCAGCGTCGCGCGCTGGAGCACGTTCATGATGGAGTGCGAGTAGGTGGTGCGCGGGAAGATGCGCAGGTAGCCCTCGGGGAGCTGGCGACGCATCCCGATGCGCGCGCAGAAGTCGGCGAGCTGCGACTCGTCGGGCAGCTTGCCGGCGATGAGCAGGTAGGCCACCTCCTCGAAGCCGAAGCGGCCCTCGCGCTGCGCGTTGTTGACGAGGTCGTAGATCGAGTACCCGCGATACGACAGCGACCCCTCGTCGGGGACGACGCGGCCGTCGACCTTGTTGTAGCCGTGCACGTCCGAGATGGCGGTGAGGCCGACGAGCACGCCGGAGCCGTCTGCGTTGCGCAGGCCGCGCTTCACGTCGTAGCGGTCGTAGAGCTCCTGGGGGATATCGTCGGATTCCCGGGCGGCCTCGTAGAGGAACTCCGCCTCATGCGGGATGCCCATGCCTGCGGAGGGCATGGGGTAGGCATCGGCATCGTGCGAGAACGCGGAGGTCTCGGCACGCTTGAAGAACTTGCCCATCGTGGTGGGCTGGCTATCGTCTGTCATGGCACGCTCCTTGCTCCTGCGGCGGCTGCGCCGTCGCTAGAGTCGGTACATGAACTTGAAGACCTCCTCGCGCTGCATGGTGACCTGCACGCCGAGCTCCCGGGCAAGCTCGTCGAGCTCGGATTGGAGGTCGGAGAAGTCGGTCTGCGCGGGGGCGAGGTCGATGAGCATGGTCATCGTGAAGATGCCCTGCAGGATGGTCTGCGAGATGTCGAGGATGTTGGCCCCATGGCGGGCGAGCACGCCCGTGACGGCGGCGACGATGCCGGAGCGGTCGTCGCCCAGGACGGTGACGACTGCGCGACCGGATGTGGAGCTGGTTTCGTCTGCCATGAGTGGCCCCCTCTGCCTCGTTGCTCGTAGGATGAATTGTAGCCAAGCAGGTGTTGGGCGGCCCCGCTAGCCGCGCATTCGCAACAAATCGATGCAAATGCCGCGACGTGTCTTCCTGAGCGCAGGCGCTGCCGGCCATGTGTCGTCCTGAGCTGAGGCGCTGCCGGCCATGCGTCGTCCTGAGCGCATGCGCTGCCGGCCATGTGTCGTCCTGAGCGGAGGCGCTGCCGGCCATGTGTCGTCCTGAGCGGAGGCGCGAAGCGCCGGAGTCGAAGGACCTCGTGAGATCCTTCGACTCGCTGCGCTCGCTCAGGATGACACCAACCCAACCTGACAGATGACCGGGCAGCTTGTTAGGTTTTTGCAGCTTTAGTTGAGGGAATGGGCCTCGGGATCGACCTCGGCGAAGAGCACGGCCACGTCCTCGGGGGTGGTGTCCAGCGCCACCGCCAGCTCGGAAAGCGAGCGCGTCTGCGCCTCCTTGAGGATGCGCTCGTACACCACGGGCGGCTTCTTGTTGAGGGCGCGCACCTCGGCGATGCGCCGGCGGAAGGTCTTGGCCACCCGCACGGAATCCCTGCAGGTACCACGCTTGATCTGGGCCTTGAAATGCTCTTCCTCGAGGGCGGCTGAGCGGTCGGTGTAGTCGTCCGCCTCGATGTCGGCATAGCTGTCGATGAGCTCCTGCGCCTGCTCGCGCGTGAGGATGGGACGCAGGCGGTCTTCGCCCTCGAGCGGATAGCTGATGAGCATCGGTCGGCGCTGCCCCACCGGCATCAGCTTGTAGGCAGCAGTGGGCACATCGACAATATCCTCCACCCTGCAGACGCCCTGCCCGGGATGAACGACGTACTCCCCCACTGCATACATGGCTGCCCCTCTCTTAAGGCTACTACTATAATAGCACGTTAGACGCTGAATTTGACCTTTCGCAGATGAGTTGTTGCCTGGCAGCACTCGGCTTGCTAGCCTTGTTCGGTTAGCTTTCGCGAACTTGGGGGATGCGCATGGACAGGGCAGAGCTCGAGAGGCTCCTTGTAGACGTTTCCGAAGGCCGCGCGGATGTGGGCGAGGCGCTTGGCCGCATATCGCTCGCTCCGGTGCAAGACCTCGGGTTTGCGCAGGTAGATACCGCAAGGGCCGTGCGCCAGGGCGTGGGCGAGGTAATCTACGGCGCCTCGAAGACGCCCGAGCAAATCGCCTCGATCGCAGCCGCCCTGCTCGAGAGCGGGCAGGAGCGCGTGCTCATCACGCGCGTCGACGAGGACAAGCACGCGGCGCTCGTGCCGCTCATGGCAGACCTTCCCCCGCTCGACTACCACGCCGATGCGCGCATGGGCATCATCGGCGGCATGGCCGAGGAGAGCGGGGCCGGCACCATCGTGGTGGCCTGCGCGGGCACGAGCGACCTACCCGTCGCCGAGGAGGCGGCCCTCACGGCGCAGTTCCTGGGAAACCACGTCGAGCGCTTGGTTGACGTCGGCGTCGCCGGCGTGCACCGCCTGCTGGCGCATGCCGACGCCATCGCCTCCGCCAGCGTGGTCGTCGCCGTCGCGGGCATGGAGGGTGCGCTCGCGAGCGTCGTGGGCGGCCTCACGAGCGCGCCGGTCATCGCCGTCCCCACGAGCGTGGGCTACGGGGCGAGCTACGGAGGCCTCGCGGCGCTCCTGGCCATGCTCAACTCATGCGCCTCGGGCGTCTCGGTGGTAAACGTCGACAACGGATTTGGCGCTGGGTACCAGGCCCATCTCATAAACCACGTGGGCGCCTCCGGCGCGCGCGGATAGGAGGATCTCGATGTCCGAGAGGATGCTGTACCTGGAGTGTGCGTCGGGAATTGCAGGCGACATGCTCGTGGCCGCGCTGCTCGATTTGGGAGCCGACGAGACCGCGATGCGCACGGCGCTGGCGAGCCTTCCCGTCGACGGCTTCGAGGCGCGCGTGAGCCGTGTGGTCAAGAGTGGGCTGGATGCGTGCGACTTTGACGTCGTGCTCGAGCATGGCCTCGAGAACCACGATCACGACATGGACTGGCTGCATGGCCGCGACGGTCACGAGCATGGGCACGAGCACGAGCATCATCACCATCACCACCATGATGAGCACGAGCACCATCATCACCATGATGACGAGCACGAGCACGATCATCATCACCATCACCATGATCACGAGCACGAGCATCACCATCACCACGAGCACCGCGGCCTGGCCGACATCCGCGCCATCCTCGATGCCGCCACGCTCACGCCCGGCGCGCGCAAGCTCGCCGAGCGCGCGTTCGAGATCCTCGCGGCGGCGGAGGCGAAGGCCCACGGCACCACCCCCGATAAGGTCCACTTCCACGAGGTGGGCGCCGTCGACTCCATCGTCGACATCGTCGCCGCCTCCGTCCTCTTCGACAGCCTGGGCATCAGCGCCGTCGCCATCCCGTCGCTCACCGACGGTCATGGCACCATCCGCTGCGCCCACGGCATCGTCCCCGTTCCCGTCCCGGCCACCCTCAACATCTGCGCGGCCGAGGGCATCGACCTCGTCGGCAGCTCCGTCGCGGGCGAGCTCGTCACCCCCACTGGCGCCGCGCTCGCAGCCGCCCTGCGCACGACCGCAGAGCTGCCCGAGCGCTACAAAGTCCTGGGCGTGGGGCTCGGCGCGGGCAAGCGCGACTACGAGTGCCCGGGGGTCCTCCGCGCCATGCTCATCGAGCCGACCAGCCCCTCGCGCGAGGAGCTGGTGTGGCGCCTCGAGTGCGACATCGACGACTCGAGCGGCGAGGCGCTCGGACACGTGATGGGACGCCTCCTCGAAACAGGCGCGCGCGAGGTGCACTACCTGCCGATGTTTACCAAGAAGAACCGCCCCGGCTGGCAGCTGCAGGTGATTTGCACCGAGGACAAGATCGCCCGCTTCGAGCAGATCATCTTCGCCGACACCACCACCATCGGCATCCGCCGCCAGGCGATGCAGCGCACCATCCTCCCCCGCGAGCAGCTGCGCGTGCCCTGCGAGCTGGGCGAGGTGGAAGCCAAGCGCGTGACGCTGCCCGACGGGAGCTCGCGCACCTATCCCGAATACGAGAGCGTGGCCGCGCTCGCCAAGGCAGCGGGCATGTCGTTCCAGCAGGCATGGGCAATCGCGCTTTCGGCCTGCAC
This sequence comes from uncultured Coriobacteriaceae bacterium, assembly GCA_902782635.1. Taxonomy (GTDB): domain Bacteria; phylum Actinomycetota; class Coriobacteriia; order Coriobacteriales; family Atopobiaceae; genus CACZNT01. The sequence goes on along the minus strand of CACZNT010000093.1, from coordinate 21,622 downwards.
GCGAGAGGGCTAGAATAGCGAACTTGCAAGACCACGCTCACCGAGGAGACCCCATGACCCACGCACACAACGCCAAGCTTCCCATCATGACGATTGTCGCGAGCATGCTCGTGCTGCTCGCCCTCGCACTTGCCGGATGCGCATCGCAGAAGTCGGCAGCCTCGGCGGAGACGACGAGCACGGAGGCCGCAGGCGAGAACGCGACCACCCAGGAGGCCTCCCAGCCCGCAGGCGAGCAGTCGCCCAGCAGCACCGCCAGCAATGATCCGTACGCCTCGGGCATCCACCATGCCACCATCGAGGTCGAGAACTACGGGACCATGGAGCTCGTGCTCGACGCCGACACCGCGCCCATCACGGTTGCCAACTTCTGCAAGCTCGCCAACGAGGGCTTCTACGACGGCACCACCTTCCACCGCATCATCCCCGGCTTCATGATCCAGGGCGGAGACCCCACCGGCACTGGCAGAGGCGGCTCCGACCAGAGGATTCCGGGAGAGTTCGCGGAGAATGGCGTGCCCAACCCCATCACCCACGTGCGCGGCACCGTCTCAATGGCGCGCGCCGGCGACCCCAATTCGGCCAGCTCGCAGTTCTTCATCGTGCACGCCAACTCGACCCACCTCGACGGGAAGTATGCGGGCTTTGGACACGTGACGAGCGGCATGGATGTGGTGGACGCGATTTGCGAGGCCACGCCCGTGCAAGATAAAAACGGCACCGTCGACCCCGCCGACCAGCCGCGCATCGCCAAGGTGACGATCGTCGACTGATGCGGAGAGGGGATGTTGCTCACATAAGGCATATCTTATGTGAAAAAAGGACGGGCTCTTTTCCACATCTTGCTAGCGGCGCATGAGGGGATTGCTCATGTCGATGTCGTCGAGCTCGCCCAAGCGCACGATGTCCGAGTAGATGAGCCGGTGGTCGGGCTCGATCACCAGGTCCTGGTGGTGGTGCCCGAAGTACCACTGCTTGTACATCAGCCGATGCTCGATGGTGTCGAGCCAGTCGGTGAGCGCGTCCGGCCCCTGCCACACCTCCCCATCGGGGTAGATGTAGGGAATGATCGAGCTTGCGCAGCAGTGCGTCACCACGTAGTCGACCTTCCAGCCCACCGCGTCCAGATTGCGCGTGGCCTCCTCGTACTCGGCCTGGCTGGGCAGCTCCTCGGGCCACCAGCTCACGCCCTCCGTGCGCTGGAAGCGGTCCACGGAGGTGGCGCCGCCCATCGTGAAGAGGGTCGTCCCATCGAGGTCGTACACCTGGCCGCGCATGAGGTGCAGCACGGAATCGGTGACGCGATGCACGCGTCCGCCCATCCACGACTCCACGGGCAAGCCCGCAAGCGTGGCGTGGTTCTCATGATTGCCGTCGACGAAGAGCGTGGTCCAGGGGCGCTGGTCGAGCCAATCGAGCCAGTGCATCTCCTCGGCCGTGAAGCTCCACGGCAGGCCGAAATCGCCGGCGATGATGAGGTAGTCCTGCTTGGTGAGGCGCTTGCCCTGCGGGAAGGTGGACGGCCCCAGGCGCGTGGCCTCGATCCGCCCGTGTATGTCGCCGGTGACGAAGGCTCGCATGGCCGCTAGGCCCCCTTCACCTTGGCGGCAATGCGGTCGGAGATGGACGAGCCGCCGCGGCGGTCCTCGCCCCAGAAGCAGCACGAGATCATGCCCGCGCCCACGTGGCAGCCGATGGTGGGGCCGATGGTGGGCAGCAGCGGGATCACGGCGTCGTCATCCTTGCGGATGATCGAGAGCAGGCGCTCGGCATCCTCCGGGCAGTCGGCGTTGCCGATGGCGACCATGTTGGAGAACAGGTCGGTGTTGTGGTTCTTGACGTAGTTCGAGGCGAGCTTCTTGATGCCCTTCTTGCGGCCGCGCGTGATGCCCACCATCTCGAGGCCTCCGTCGAGGTTGATGGAGAGCAGCGGCTTGACGTCGAGCGCCCCGCCGATGACGGCAACGCTCTTGGGCAGGCGGCCGCCGCGATGGAGCGCGGTGAGGTCGTCCACCATGAAGAGCGTCTGCACGTAGTAGCGCGCCTCCTCGGCCCACTTCACCATCTCCTCGGCGGTGAGGCCCTTGTCGCGCTGGCGGATGGCCTCGTGGATGAAGAGGTGCTGCGGGGTGGAGGGCAGCTTGGTGTCGACGATGTGGACGGGGACGTTGTCGGCGCCCAGCTCCTCCTTGACGCGCTCGAGCGCCATCACGGCGCCGTCGTAGCAGCCGGAGAGCGCCGCGGTGAAGCAGAGGTAGACGGTGGGCATGTCGCGCTTGGCGGCCTCGCGCCACGCCTCCTCGAACTCGAGCTGCGAGGGCTGGGAGGTCATCGGGCAGGCGCCGCCGCGGATCTGCTCGTAGAACTCGTGGGCCGTTATCGACTCGAAGAGGTCGTCGGTGCCCTGCATGCCATCCGGCTTGCCCGGCTCGGCGTAGGTGAAGTGGAAGATGCCGATGCCGGCGGCATCGACCTGCTCCTGCGAGAAGTCGCAGGGCGAATCGGTCAGGAGGTAGAACTTGGCTGCCATTGAGTCTCCTTGCTTTGCGGGCCTTGGTTTCCAGCAAACAATCTCATCGCATGGCAGGCCCGCGCACCTGACAGATGACCGGGCAACTTTCCGGGTCTGGACGTGGCAAAGCACCATAGGAGAACCTATGGTGCTTCGGGCCGGGTGGGACCGAGGACGACGACGTCACCCGAAATCCCCCATGAGAACCTATGGGACTTTGGGCCGGGTGGTCCCGAGGACGACGACGTCACCCAGAATCCCCCATGAGAACCTATGGGACTTTGGGCCGGGTGGGCCCGAGGACGACGACGTCACCCAGAATCCCCCATGGAAACCTATGGTGCTTCGAGTCGGATGGGCCTGCGAATCTCCCCAAGGCCCCTCCACCTGACAGCTTTTGGCTAGTCGACGGATTTGAGGCTCTCCACCATGTCGATGGCGCGGAGCTTGGGCAGCATCGCGGCCATGACCAGCGCGGAGAAGACCAGCGTGAGGCCAAACGAGTACGCATAGCTGGGCGGATGGATCTCGCGGCCGAACATCACCGCATCGACCTCCGCCGTCGTCACCACGAATCCCTCGAGCGCCGTCCCCAACGCCAGGCCGAGCAGAGCCCCCATGATCACGAGCAGGGCGATTTCGCGGAAGACGTAGGCCGCCACCTCGAAGCGGGTGAAGCCGAGCACCTTGAGGCTCGCGATCTCGCGCGTGCGCTCGATGATGTTGATGTTGGTGAGGTTGTAGAGCACGATGAAGGCGAGCGCGGCGGCGGCCACGACGAGCACCACCACGATCATGTTCACGCTGCGCAGGCTCTTGCGGTAGGAGTCGATGGTCTCGGTGTTGAAGATGACGGTGGCGACGTCGTCGGAGTCCAGCAGCGTGCGGGAGACGTCGCGGCGTACATCGTCGTCCTCCTCGATGTGGGCGAGCATCGTGTCGGGGGAAACGCCCTCGCCGAAGGCCTCCTCCCAGGCATCGGCGCCCACGTAGAGGTAGTGGAAGACGTAGTTCTCGGAGATGCCGGTGAGCACGAGCTCGACCCCCTGCCCGGTGGCGTTGCCGATGTCGTCCTGCTCGAAGACGCGCACCGCGTCCCCCACGCGAACGCCGAGCCGCGCCGCCATCTTCTCGGTGAGCACCACCGAGTCGCTCCCGAAGGGAACATCCTCGCCGCCCACCCGCTCGCGCAGGTCCACGGCCTCCGCCAGGCCCTCGGGATCGTCGGAGACGTACACGCTCACGGCCTGCGGCGTGGCATGCTGCTCGGAGGAGAGCTGCATGCTCGAGGAGCTCACGTGCGCGAGCACCGTGCCGCCCTCGTCCTGGATGAGCTGGCCCACCTCGTCGAACGCGCCCTCGCCCGCCTCGTCCTCGAGCCCCACCACCAGGTTGTAGCGCACCACCGGCGAGGCCGACTCGAACTGCTTGGAGATGATGTCCCAGATGGAGTCGTGCAGGCCCAGGCCCACGAGCAGCAGCGCCGTGCAGCCTGCGATGCCGACGACGGTCATGGCGAAGCGCCGCTTGTAGCGGAAGAGGTTGCGCAGGGTGACCTTCCAGGAGAAGCTCACGCGATCCCAGATGGGGTGTATGTGCTCGAGCAGGATGCGCTTGCCGGCCTTGGGCGCACGCGGCAGCATGAGGCTCGCCGGCACCTCGCGAAGCGTCGCTGCGGCGGCCGCCCCGGTGGCAAGGAGCGTCACGCCCACGCCGATCCCCGCCGACTGCGCGGCGATGTCCCCATGCACCGGCACGGGCATGCGCTGGACGGGGATGTTGTACATGATGGCGTAGGCGATCTCGATGATGATCGGCAGCGCCTGGGAGAAGAGCCCGATGCCGAGCGCCGCGCCCAGGACGCCTGCCAGCGCGGCATAGGCGACGTACTTGCCGGTTATCTGGGCCGTGCTGAAGCCGAGGGCCTTGTGCGTGCCTATCTCCGTGCGCTCGTCCTCCACCATGCGCGTCATCGTGGTGAGCGCGACGAGGGCGGCCACGAGGAAGAACATCGCGGGGAAGACCCGGGCGATGGCGTCGATGCGCTTGGAGTCGTCGCGATAGGAGGCGACGCCGACGTTCTTGGTGCGGTCGAGGACGTAGATGTCCGGCGCCTCCAGGGCGTCGACGTCGGCGCGGGCCTCGGCGAGCTGGGCTGCCGCGTCCGCAAGCCGGGCGTCCACCTCGGCAGACGCGCTCGCGAGGTCGGCCTTGCCCTGCTCGTAGGCCTGCTGACCCTCGGCGAGCTCGGCACGTGCGGACGCGAGCTCGGCCGCGGCGTCATCCAAGGTGGCCTGGGCGCTCGCCAGCTCGGAGGCGGCGCGACGCTCCTGCGCCGCGAGCTCGGAGCGCCCGGCCTCGAGCTCGGCCCAGCCGGCATCGAGCTTGTCGCGTGCGGCCTGCGCCTCGGCGAGCTGCGCGACGCTCTTCTCGAGCTCTGCGCGCGAGGCGGCGATAGTGGCGTCGCCCTCGGAGATGCCCGCGTCGAGCCCGGCGGCAAGCTGCGCCATCCCCTCGCGCGCCTGCGCAGCGGGGGCCGCGAACGCCTGCGAGAGCTGCTGGATGGCGATGTCCGGCGGAAGCTCGGGCCCCACCTGGGAGAGCAGGGCCGCAGCGCCGCCGATGAGCTCGGCTGCGCCCTGGGCGCCCGCGCGGGCCGTGTCGTCGAGCGCGGCCGAGGTGGCGAGCGCCTGCGCGGCGGATGCGCCCTCCCCGAGCGCGGCCAGGGTTTGCGCGATCTCCTGCTCGCCGGGAGAATCGGCCGCGATGAGGTCGAGCAGGGCCGAGAGGGCAGATTGCACGCTGCCCGCCTGGCCGGATGCCTGGGAGAGCTGGTCGCGCTGCGCCTTCCAAGCGGCCTCGCCCTCGGCAAGCTGCGCGCGGCCCTCGTCCAGCTTGGCGCGGGCGGCATCGATGTCTGCCTGCGTCATGCCCAGCGCCGCCTCGCCCGCGTCGAGTTCGCGCTGCGCCGAGGCGAGCTGCTCGCGTGCCGATGCGAGCTCGGATGCGGCTTGCCGGCGGGCGCGGGCGAGCTGCGCGACGCCGTCTTCGTACTCGGCCTGACCCGAGGCGATCTGCGCCATGCCGTCCTCGAGCTCGGCGAGGGCGTCGTCCAGCTTCTGCTGGGCATCGGAGAGCTCCTGCTCCGCCTCGGCGCTCTGCTCGTCGAACTCCGCCTGCGCATCGTCAATTTCGGCCTGCGCGTCGGCGCGGATGGTGGCCAGGCGCGAGGCGGCGAGCTCCGGGGAATGGGCCTCTATGCGGTCTGCTACCTCGTCCACCGCCTGCTGGTAGGCATCCGAGCCCGCGATCTCGTCCGTGGCGGCGGCCACGCTCAGGAAGACCTCCGTGTGCGGCAGGTCCTCGGAGAAGGCGTCGGGCCGGACGAACATGTACTGCTTGATGATGCCCGAGCCCAGGTTCGTGTAGCCAAGCGTTGCGTTGGAGGGAAACGCCGACGAGTGCGCGAGACCGCACACCTCGAACGTCCGGATCTCCAGGACGTCGTCGAGCTCGCTCGTCCCATAGAGCACCTCGACCTCGTCGCCGATGCGGATGGGCTCGCCCATCACGCGGTCAGCCGAGAGCAGACACTGGTCGGCGCGCTCGGGCCAGCTTCCCTCGGCGAGCACCAGGCGGTTGAGGTAGTCGTCGACAGGGCTCGCCACGCTCACGCCCTGCTCGTCCGGCTCGGAGCCGGCCATCCACTCCCCCGGCACCGACATGATGCGCATGGCGTACTGCTCGCCCTCGAGCGCGCACATCGCATCCGCCGCCATCGCGGGCATCGCCGCGTCCACGCCCTCGATGCCGCGCAGGACGTCTACCTGCGCATCATCGAAGCCGAGCGACGAGAGGACGCGGATGTCGTAGAGCCGCGTGCCGTCGTAGAAGGCGTCTGCCGCAAGGCGCATGTCCGCCCCCGTCATGCGCAGGCCGGCGTAGAAGCCGCAGCCCAGGGCGACGATTCCCGCTATGGCGAGGAAGCGCCCGAGCGCCGAGGCTATGGAGCGCCAGAGCTCTTTGGAGATGCCGCTGCCCACGCCCGCGCTCACCTCACCACTCGAGCGTCGATGCGTCGACGGGATTGTCGTTGAGCTCCACGCTGGCCGCACGGCCGCCGCGAATGCGGATGATCCGGTTGGCGATGGCCTCGAAGGCGGCGTTGTGCGTGATGATCACCACCGTGCGGCCCGACTGCTCACAGGTGGTTTGGAGCAGCTTGAGGATGGACTTGCCCGTCTCGTAGTCGAGCGCGCCGGTGGGCTCGTCGCACAGCAGGAGCTTCGGGTTCTTGGCGATGGCGCGTGCGATGGCGACGCGTTGCTGCTCGCCGCCGGAGAGCTGCGCGGGGAAGTTGTCCATCCTGTCGCCCAGGCCCACTTGCTCGAGCACCTCGCGCGGGTCGAGCGGGTTCGTGCAGATCTGGCTTGCGAGCTCGACGTTTTCGAGCGCCGTGAGGTTTTGGACGAGGTTGTAGAACTGGAAGACGAAGCCAATCTCGTGGCGACGGTACTGCGTGAGCTCACGCTCGGAGAACGCGCTCACCTCGCGACCGTCGAGGTGGATGGTGCCGGAGGTGACCGAGTCCATGCCGCCGAGCATGTTGAGGACGGTGGTCTTGCCCGCGCCGGACGGGCCGACGATCACGACGAGCTCGCCCTCCTCGATGGAGAATTCCATGCCGTCGACGGCGCGCACCTCAACGTCGCCCATGCGGTATATCTTGCTGACGTCCTTGAACTCGACAAACGGCATGCTGCCTCCCCGGCCTGCCCGCAGTTGCAACTTATTCTCCCCCAAAACGGGTGCTGACGGCTCGGCGCGCGGGGAATTGGCCGAAGTGGCCTGAGGCTGTGGCGACGGTGCGCTCTGGCTTCCGTTAGCAGCAGGCGCTAAGGGAAACTCTCGCGCTGCCCGCAGTCACGCATGTCAGCGCTACACTAACCACGACAACGAATCGAAGGGACGGTCATGGGGCTGCGCAGGATGCGGATTCGCTACGTGGGCGACGTTCAGGGGGTGGGCTTTCGCTGGACCTCGCGCATGATTGCCGACGAGCTGGGGATCACCGGCTGGGTTCGCAACGAGCCCGATGGAAGCGTGCTCGCCGAGCTCCAGGGGACCGACGAGCAGCTCTCCAACTTCTATGGCACGCTCCTCAACCGTTACCGGCCATTTCGCTACCGTTTCTCGATTGATTCCTCCGACGACATCCCGCTTGTCGCCGGGGAGGACGATTTCTCGGTGAGATTTTGAGGTGAGAGCAGGCAATCCTTGACAGCGGGTTGCGGTGTGCTACAGTAGCTAAGCTTGCAATTGCAGGCGCATTGGCTGGGTAGCTCAGTTGGTAGAGCAGCGGACTGAAAATCCGCGTGCCGGGGATTCGAATTCCTCCCCAGCCACCAGGACTTTCGGGGCCTCGCACATGCGGGGCCCCTTTTTTCGCGATTGGCGATGTGCCTGCCCGAACGTTTTACGTTGCAGCGCGGATTGAGCGCGCCTTCTCTGCAAGCCAGGAGTTGAGGACCGCGCGTCTGCTGATGTTGATGGCCCGTGCCTCGGCGTCTGCCGTTCTCACGACCCACTCGGGCAGCACGAGGCTCACAGGACGCACCTCCCCGGTCGCTGGATCGGAGACAACGGCATCCTCCCACGCCAGATGCTCGTCAAGCTCCTCGCCTGCATCAAAACGTGCGTCAAACTCATCGGTTGAAATAGCCTTCTGCCCTGCCATAGAGCGAAGTCTCCCTTCGCGTCGCGCGCCGGACTGAGATGATCCGGATGGCTCCTGCGCGTGGCGTCCAAATCGCAGCGAAGGTCTCGCCCTTGATCCTGCCTATGGATTTGACCCTCGTCTCGCCATGTACTCGCGCAGGTACGTCCAGATGGAATCCGAGCCACAGCTCCTTTGCAGTCTCGAAATCGACACCGTGCTTATCGAGATTGCTTTTGCTCTTATTAGCATCATACTCGAATCTCATCGATACTGATTCCATATCTGATTGGTTTCTATTTCATCATCGACTTTCGGGGCCTCGCACATGCGGGGCCCCTTTTTTGGGAGTCGTGGTGCTGGCGCGCCGAGGCCTAGACGCTGTGGGCAGCCTTCAGACATACCGCGACGGAACGTCGAATGAAATCGGACCTGTTCTCGGTCATCATGTCGATTTGGGCAACCATAGATGCGGGAAACTTGACGGGGACGGTAATGCTCTCCTCTCCACGCCCGCCTTCTGACAGTCGCGGCCTGCCGACATGGAACCCCGATAGCATTCCCTCCCACGATTCGTTTTCGAATTCTAGGGCTATCCGCTCAATGTCCTCGTCGGTTAGCGTAGCGCCGTTCGCCAGCTCATAGCTGCTCACAATCCCCCTCCAAGCATCTCGATTTCCCTCATCATCCGCTTTGTGGGTGGAGTCTGGGCATGAAACACGAGCCAGCCGTGAACGTCCTTGACGCCCGCCATCTCAATCATGCGACCAAGTCCATCGAATCCAATGCGCACCTCGACCTCCCCTGGAGACCTCACCGCTCCAACCACATAGCGTTCCCATGCAACAACCACATCCTCAGGTGCAATCTCTGGATGACGAGCGCCAACACGAGGATGCACCCTTGTCGCGAGCCCGTTATGGTCGAACTCATCTCCATTAATTATATTACTATTTCGTAATGTCATTATTGCACCATTCTCCGATCCTCTTTCGGACCAAAATTGACATCCCGCAGGCAGGGACAGCAGTTCAGGCACCATGGCCTGGGGGGTGCTCCCCCAAACGCAATGCCCCTTGGCACATCAGCCGTCCAAGCCCACCACGCTCATGCGAACGCCGCAGATGTCGATGCAGCCCCCTATCCCGACCTGGCACTGCCCCTCGACGGGCAGGCCGTTGGCATGGGCGAGGTTTATTGCGCCCTGGTCGAGCACGAGCACGCTCTCCCCCTGCGGGACCAGGCGCAGGTGGCTCCGCGATACGGTGCGCATGTGGAGCACGACGTCGTTGTCCTCGCCGCGTCCCACCGTGACGCCCTGCCGCTCGAGTGGGAGCATCACGTCCATGGAGCTCGAGCGAACGAGCAGCCCCAGGTGCACCTTCTCGGGCGCGGGGGCGCCGAGGAAGACCGTCTGGTCGGGCGGGGCATCCCAGCACTCGTCCAGATCGATCGCGTCCAGCCCGGTCATGCCCGGAGGCGCGCTCGGCTCAGCCGGCATCCGGACGATCGGGTCGTCATCCGCCACTGCCCCCACCTCATCTGCCCAGACCGGGCCCTCCGACTCGGGAAGCACCGGGGCCGCCGACGTCGTGCGCGTGAAGTCGTAGAGACAGCCGTAGCACACGTCCATGTCCGCGAAGAGCCGCGCCCCGCAGCGTGGGCATGTCTTTACCTGCGCGATGGGACGGTCGGCGGTGCCTGCCTGGACGCGCGTGCCTGACTGGATTTGCTGCATGAGATTCCCCTCTCGTCATTGGATGCGCTCCACGCGCACCTCGTCTCCTCGTTCGAACCACCTGCCCGGCCGGCTGGGCCGCTCGATGGCCAGGGATGCCTCCCGGGCTCCGAGCACACGGCAGGGTGCCATCGACCTCGCCGTCGCGACGACGCGCCCCGAAGGCGCCACGAGCGCGACGTCGATCGCGTAGCGCATGCCCCAGGTGTGCACCGACCGGCAGCGCTCGATGATGACCGGGTCTGCGTCCGGGTCGGTCCCGAGCAGCCCGCGCAGGCGGGCCCAGAACCCACTCAGCACCCGGCAGCGCAGCCAGAGTGGACGGCACCGTCGCTTGCCGCCTTTTGCGGGCTCCTTGCATGCGCCGCCACCTATTGCCCACGCCCAGCCCGCAGGCAGGCGACCCATCCCGCTCACATCACCACCCCGCTTCGATACCTGTCCACGACGAGCGAACGCTCGTGCACGAGCTCCACCGGAGGGTCGAAGGCGACGCCCGCTATCGAGAAGGCCGAGGGCCAGGGTCGATAGCGCAGGGTGCAGCTCACCCTCACGAGCGCGGGACCTGCGGCAAACGCAGTCCCTCCGCCAAACCTGCTCACGGGCTCAAGGGCCACGTCGACCTCGCAGGACCCCTGCGGCATGGCGTCCTCGATGGAGGTGCGCACGGCCTGGATCGCGTTGGACCCGTAGTCCGCACCCGCCGGAGACACGGCCTGCGTGACGATCGCCGCGTGGCTCACGCGGTCGAACTGCGCGCAGAGCTCCACGAAGGTGAGCAGGTTGTAGACGATGAGGGCAACCACGATGGCAACGGGCACCATCACCGCGAGCTCGACCGTCATCTGCCCCGACTCCTCCCGGCCGAGCGCCCGCCCTCTCATGGCGGGCTCCCAAACGCGCCGGCCAGCTGCGCGACGTCTATCGAAAGCGGGATGGAGAGGCCCGTGCCCGGGATGCCGAGCTCGGCGATGACGAGCTGGCCGCCCTCGAGCATGTCGGCGAGCGCCGACGCCAGGCCCTGCGCCAGCTCGGCTGGGTCGGCAGAGGCGGGGATCGACTCTATGAGGGCGCGTGCCTTGCCCGTGCCGGAGAAGCCCGCCTTGTCGAGCACGTCCTGCGAGTTTGCGAGCACGGGCTTCTTGAGGCGCATGTCGGCCGGCTCGAGGTCTGCCGCCTCGACGATGGCGACGAGCTTGCCGCGAAGCCACGAGGCGATGCGCGAGGCCCCGACGCCCTCGAGGGTGGAAAGCGCATCGTGGGCCGCGCCCGAGGCAGAATCGTAGGCAGACCCATAGGCGATGAGCAGCCGGCCCCAGAGCGAGGCGACCCCATCCGCAAGCCCCGCGAGCCCGCGCGAGCCCAACCCGTCGAGGAAGCTGGCGAGCAGGTTCGCCTCCCGCGTGGCATCGTCGGCCGCCAGGGTGGCCGCCGAGATGGCAGCTCCTGCGGGAAGCTCGGCGCCCGCGAGAAACGAGCGCGTGAGCTCGTCGGGAACGGACAGCGACTCCGGACGCGCCACGGCCGCCACGCAGCCCCAGGCACCAGGCGGGCAGATCTTGGGACGCGGGGCGGAAAGCGCTGCCAGGGCCTGCTCGAACGCGCCCGCACCGTCCTCGGCAAGCCCCTGCGCCTTTGCCTCTGCCTCGGCCTGGGCGTTCCTGGCCGCCTGATAGTCGCGCGAGGCTGCCACGAGCTCGCGCCACCAATGCTCGAAGCCGTTCTCTATCGAGGTCGAGGCCGCCGCCACCTTGCCCATGTCGCCAACGTCCATGCGGCAGACCTCGCAGTGCCCGACCCCGCCTGCCTCCTGCTCCGCAAGCGACGCGAGGCCCGCCGGGCTGCCTGTCGCCCCCGGGCAGGAGGCGGTCGAGTGGAGCATGCGCCCTCCCTCGCCCGCCGTGCACGGCCAGACAACCTCGGTGAGAAGCGTCGTCGCGCGCACCTCGGCCACATTGTGCGGGAGGTCGGGAAGATCCATGCTCACCGACCCGTCGGCAGCCTCCTGGTAGTGGGCGGCGTTGACAGCCGATGACGCCCAGCGGTAGAAGGCGGAGCGACAGCACGAATCGGTGAGGGCCTCGATCCCCTCGCCCTCAGGCGCCTCCTGGGCATGCCGCGCCGCGTAGTAGACGCGCGCCCGCGAGAGCGCCACGCCGAAGTTCCACTGGTCGGGCTTGGGGTAATGCGGGTTTTGCGCCGCCGAGATGCCCGAGAGCGTGCCCGCGCGCTGCCACATGGAAAAGCCCGGGTTCCCGCAGTCGGCACGCCATCCCCGCTCGAGCGCCTCGCGGGCGGCCTCGGCATGGGCGTGGACCTCGTCGGATGCATCCTGGAGCTGATGCGCCGCATCCTCGAGGGAGTCGGCGTCGAGCTCCTCCGATTCGAGCTCGTAGCTCGAGAGCGACTGCGGAGGAAACGGCACGGCAAATCCCGCGTACGAGATTCCCGCACGCGCATTAGCGCCCACGCAGCTCGCCGAGTTTGCCGCGATGAGGGCCGGAAGCGCCCCCTCGAGCCGCTCGAGCCCGCGTGCGGCATCCCGGGCAAAGCCTCGCCGCATGTCGAGGATGTCGCGGGCGAGGCCCATCATCTCTGCGCCGGCTGACGAGGCGCCGGGCACGGCCGACACCACGAGCGCCGCGCCCGACACGATGACGCCGGTGAGCCCCAAGCTCAGCACGCAGGCGTCGAGCACCTGGGCGATCGTCGAGAAGGCGGCGACGGCATTGGCCCCGGAGAGCGCCGCGGCATCGGCGACCTCCTGGACGTCGGCCGAGCGCGAGAGCACCCATCCCGTCGAGGCCACGCCAAAGGCCAGCGTGAGCGAGAGCAGCAGCGCGCAGGCCATGGCGACGGTGGTGTAGCCGCCCTCCTCGTCCACGAACGTCGAGACGCACATCACGGGCAAACCTGTCCCCCTTGTCATGACAAAGGGGACTGTCCCCTTTGTCATATCAGGCGCCCCAGATGCTCGTCCAGCCATGGTAGTCACCTCCCAGCCATGCCGGTCGGCTCGCCTGCTCGACGTGGACCGAGAGCTCAAGGGAATCCCCCAGCGCCATACCCAAAAGGGGAAGCGGCCTCACGCGCGTCGAGATGTCGCACGAGGCGCTGCCCTGCCCGCGTCCCAGCTCGACGTCCCATCCCGCGGTCCCGCCGATGTGAAAGATGTCGAGCTGGGGCACGGCCGCAAGGCGCCGCAGGGCGTAGGCGACGTAGGCATCGTCGGTGCCGCCGCCTGCCGGCGCGCTCATCGCGGCGCGCACGGTGGACGCGGCTGCAGCCCTCATCACCGTGCGCGTGTAGAGCAGGCACGCGGGCTGCAGCAGGAGCACCAAGAGCGCCATCACGGCGGGAAGCAGGATGGCGGCCTCCACGCTCGCCTGGCCCGATCGCTCGCGCACGACCTCAGTACAGAAGGATGTCCTGCAGCCCGCCCACGCCGGGGGCACCGAGGCCATGCGACGACGAGGTCGTCGCCCGCTCGAGGAGCCGACCCGCCTGGCCGAACCTGACGAGCGCGCCAAAGGCCGCGATGATGGCCAGAAACGCGAAGAGCACCACGGCATACTCCACACTCGACTGTCCCCTCTCATCGTCTCCAACCTCCTCTAAGCCCTTCCTCAGAGCGCGTCCTGCAAACCCTCTGCGATCTGCGGGTCGATGCGCACCCGATGCACTGCGCATGAGCCGCCCTGCGCCTCCTCTACGAAGCACATCTCCACCTCCTTGCCACGCGCCACCGTGCATTCCCAGACCCTGCCCGCCAGGTCGAGGTAGCCGGCGCTCACGAGCACGCAATCGCCCTCGGCACGATATGCCTCGAGCACCTCCCCCGCGATGTCGGGCAGCTCTCCCGCGCGCACGCCCTCGCTTACGGATGCCCCCTTGCCGGCAAGCTCCGCCACGCGGTCGCTCACGACCGACGGCTGCCCCTGCGCCCCCGACGCAGGGTCCACCGCGGGCGAGCGAGCAAGCCTGGGCCAGGCGAGGGCGAGCGCCGCGCATGTGGCGAGGGCGATGAGCGCCGCTAGAGCGAATTGATGCCCTCTGCTATTGCGTTCCACAGCTCGGTCACCTTTCCCCGGAAGGCGATGATTGCCACGATGGCGATGACGACGAGCACGCCGACGAGGATTGCGTACTCGGTGGTCCCCTGCCCACGCTGCTCGAGCGCCAAGGCCCGCGCGTCGGCCACGGCCTCGCGCGCCGCCAGCCTGCCGCCTCGCAGAAGGGCGATTCCCAGCTTTCCCACTCCCTCGACTGCCTTCTCGTACATGTGAAACTCCTTCCCTCGTGGGTTTGACTAGCCAATGCGCAGCGCCGAGCTCAGAAGCGGCCCCAGGATTGCCAGGAGCATGGCCGGGACGATGAGCGTTCCCAGCGGTATGAGCATCTTGACCGGCACCTTCTCGATCTCCTCCTCCACCTGCGATCGCTGCTCGTCGCGCAGGACCTCGGCTTGCTGCTCGAGCGTCGCGGCCAAAGGCGTGCCAAACTCCAGCGCCTCGGCCACGGAGGAGGCGAAACGGGCGAACACCGGGCTCTCCAGATCGTCGGCCAGCTTTCGGAGCGCCTGCTGGCGGGTGACGATCCCCATCTGCCAGGTAAGGCGTGCGGCCGAGAGCGCCTGCGATAGCTCCTCCTGGCTGCGCTCGCAGTACATCCCCACGGCGGTGTCGAAGGAGAGCCCCGCCGAGAGCCCGAGCGTGAGCATGTCCAGCATCTCGGGCATCTGCATGAGGCACGCCATGCGATTCGCCCTGCGCGCTTGCGACGCTGCCCAGGGGAGGCGCCTTGCCATCCTGCCGAGCGCCTGGGGCTGGGCAAGGCCTCCGCTCGCCCCGCTGAGGACGAAGGCGCAGACGGCGGCGAGCGCTGCGGCGAGGGCGATGAGCATGGCGCGGCTCATGAGATGCCCCGCATGAGGTGGCGGATGATGTAGATGGCGAGCAGGTCGAGCGCGGCCGCCGCGCATACGCAGCCCAGGCCCACCGGGCTGGCAAGGCCCGCCTGGAAGTCGCGCGAAATGATCGAGAGGAGGCCCACGAGGATGGCCGGCATGGCCGAGACCACCCTCACGGAGAGCCTCACCTGGGCGGTCTTCACCTCGAGCATCTGGCGAAACTCGCCCTGGCGCTCCACGAGCCTGGCGGAGCGCAGGAAGAGGTCGCGAAGCGGGCTGCCCGTGCGCTGCGCGATGATCAGGGCGGCCGTCATGAGACGCATCCCCGGTGCCTCGATGCGCGACTCCAGGTCGGCGAGGGCCTCCTGGGGCGTCGACCCGCAGCGCATGCGCAGCGACGCTCGCCCAAACTCCCCCGCGACGAGGCCGCGCTCCTGCGTGCCCACGTAGTCGACGGCCTGGTGGAGCGTCTTGCCCGAACCCAGCGCCACGGCGAGCGTCCTGAACACCGCCGGCATCTCCCGGCAGAGTCGCTGCGCGCGTTCGCGCTCGAGCGCGGAGGCGCGAAGCGGGATGGCAAGGCACGAGGCGATGGCACCCACCGCAAGGCCCAACGGCCCTCCGGCGAGAACGGCTCCCGCGAGCACGGATCCTGCGACGGCGAGCATGAGCAGCGCTGCTGCGCCCCGCGCGTCGAGGACGCATTCGGCCGAGGCCGCGCGCGAGCGCAGGTCGTCGCACACCACCCTGGCCGAGCGCGGCAGATGCGCGTGCAAGTCGGGCATGCGCGAGCCCAGCCCATTGGCCAGGTCGCATGCTGCACCCGCCCACGACGAGCGGCTCCCCCGAATCGTCGACGCGCCGCGATGGCCGCCCGTGGCAAGGGCGAGCGCGCCCGCCGCAGAGGCGCTCCCTAGCGCGAGAAGCATTGCCTCCATGCGCTCACCTCCTGCTCGCTAAGCAGGCCGGCCGCAAGGCCCTGCGCCACGAACGCCGGCTCGCGCACGAGCTCCCAGCTGCGCGTGACGTCATCGAAGGACACGATCTCCTCGAGGCGCACGCCGCCTTCGGGGGCGCGTCCCACCACCGAAGCCGACCCGATCGCGCGCGAGCCGTCCGAGAGCCGCTGCGACATCACGAGCACGTCCAGCGCGGTGGCAACCTGTTCCTCGATGATGTCCACCGGCAAATCCATCCCAAAGCGCGCCATGAGCACGAGCCTCAGCATCGCCTCCTCGGGCGTACCGGCATGCAGGGTGGTGAGCGAGCCATCGTGGCCGGTGTTCATGGCCTGGAGCATGTCGACGCACTCCTCGCCGCGCACCTCTCCCACCACGATGCGGTCGGGTCTCATGCGAAGCGCGTTTATCACCAGGTCGCGGATGCTCACCGCGCCCGAACCCTCGATGGATGCGCTGCGGGCCTCGAGCCCCACCACATGCGGATGGCTCTCGAAGCGCAGCTCGGCCGAGTCCTCGATGGTGATGATGCGCTCCTCGTGGGGAATCTCGCATGAGAGCGCATTGAGCAGCGTGGTCTTGCCCGACCCCGTACCGCCCGCCACCGCGATGTCCTTTCGCAGGCGCACGGCCCAGGTGAGCAGGCGCGCGTACCACCAGGGAAGCGCGCCCAGCTCGACCAGGCGGCCGAGCGAGGTGATGCGGTTGGAGAACTTGCGGATGGTGACCACCGGCCCCGCGAGCGCGATGGGCGCGATGACGGCGTTGACGCGGTCGCCGTTTGCGAGGCGCGCGTTGACGATGGGGCTGCTCTCGTCGAGGCGCCTCCCCAGCGGCGCCAAGATGCGGTCGACCACCGAGCGGATCTGCTCGGCCGACTCGAACACCTCGGGCGCGCGCTCGACGATGCCCGCGCGCTCGAAGAAGAGCGACTGGGTGCCGTTCACCATCACCTCGGTGATGGTGGGGTCCTCGAGGAGCGGCTGGATGGGGCCGAGGCCCACCACCTCGTCCACCACCTCGCGCACGACACGTGCCCGAAGCTCGGGCGCGAGGTCGTCGTAGCCACGCGTGTTGATGATCGACTCGCAGGCCACCTCTAGCTCGCCGCGGGCGCGGTCGGGGTCTGGCCCCATCACCATCTGCGCCATCGTCGTGAGCCCCATGCGCTCGACGAGGTCCTCCTTGATGCGGCGTCGGATGGCGGCGCTCGACTGGACGGCGATGGCCGCCTGGGGCGACGACTCCTGCGCGCGAACGCGCTCGAGCACACTCACCTAGCTCGCCTCCCTCATGCGGGCGAAGAGCCCGTGCCTGCGCTCGCGCCACTCGCTGGCCTTCTTGGCGGCCTTCTCGTCTGGCAGGCACCCCAGCTCGGCCAGCACCTTGGCGACGCACGAGGCGACCGACGGGAAGAAGTCGCCGGATATCTCCTCTGACTCGGCGGCGCTTCCCGAGGACATGAGCTCGGCAACCTCCTCGCCGCCGTCGATGATGCGGAAGGAGCGCGCCGTCTCGAGGCCCATGTCCGCCCGGAAGAGGAAGCCCTCGTCGCGGCGGCGCACATCGCAGCGGTTCATGACGCGCATGATGCGCGTGCGGGCGACGCCCAGCCTCACGGCAAGCGCGGCCATGCGGGCGAGCGAGCCTATGGCGCCTGCCCGCTCGTCGGCCACGAGCATGAGCCTGTCGGCATCTTGGACGGCCTCGGCAACGGCATCGGTCCAGGTGGTGGAGGTGTCCACGAGCACGAGGTCGTACTTGTTCGCGAGCGCGTTGATGATATTTCCCACCTGCGGGAACACCGTCTCCGCATGCTCGGGTCGCGCGCAGGGACCCAAGAGGTCGACGCCGTCTGCCACGTGCACGGCAGCCGATGAGAGCGCCTCCCCGGAGAAGTCCTCGGCCACACGGGCCAGGTCGGGTGCCTTGGGCAGGCCGTGGTAGCCGAAGAGGTTCCCGGAGCACAGGTCCAAGTCGAGCACGGCGACGGCCAGCCCCCACGATGCCGCTGCCTGAGCGGCGGCAGCCACGATGGTCGACTTGCCCACGCCGCCTCTCCCCGAGGCGAATACGAGCACCTTGCCCGCATCGTCCGCGCGCTCGATGGTCGTGCTCACTGCAGGCAGCTCCTCGGCGGCGTCGGCCTCCTCCTGGTCGCCCGCATCCGAATCATCCCCGATAGACATCCCGGGATCGTCCTCAGCCGGCCCCGCGCTTCCCCAAGCTCGATCTTGCGCATCTTCATGTCGTGTCGGTGCGGAGTTCGTTGTGTGATCGGGCATCGTGAGTCCGATGCCCGGGATGTCTGATACGCGGGCGATGCCGGCGCGCGCGGCACGCGAGCGCAGCGATCCTGAGGGCCTCCGGCAGGCGAGCTCGACGCGTGACGCATGACCGTCGGCGACGAGCGCCGCGGCGAGGTTCACCGCGTCGACGCCCTCGCCCTGCGGCCCCACGAACACCGATGCCTGCCCCGGAATCTCGGCGAGCAGCATGATGCGTGTCTGCACGGCATCCTCCATCGGCACGATCACGGCGTCGGGCGCGATGTCGCGGACCATGTTGACGAGCTCCTGGAGCGACGACCTCTCGGCGCATGCGTAGATCTTCTCGGCCATCATGCATCACCCTCCCCAACTGGCTCGACTGATGTCGGCGCACTCTCCACGTCGCCCTCGTCGAGCTCGGATACGTCCTCCGCCGGCAAGACGAGCCGCAGCTCGCCGGCCGAGCTTGATTCCAGCACCTTGGACACGTCCTCCGGCATGACGGCCAGCGTCATCGTCGAGGACGCCAGACCCATGCCCGCCGATGTGCCCGGCGCGGCAAGTACGATCGCGTTTCCCGCAAGCAGGCGCGTCCCATCTGCGGTGGTCTCGTAGGCGACGACGGCCGCCCCCGGCGCCACTTCGCGCGAGACGCCCAGCTTGTCGCTCACCGGGATGGTCACGGCCACATGGCCCGAGGGCACATCAGCCGTCTGCGTCGCGTCGCGGAAGTTGAGCGAGGTGAGCGGGCTTCCCGCCGCGACGGGTACGGTGAGCGTCTTGCCCATGCAGTCGTCGAGGCTCGTAATGGGGTCGGCGGGTGCGAGGTCGACGAGCCAATCGCGCATTGACACGCTTCCCGCGCCCACCACCTCGCCGGCTTCGAGCGCGGTGGAGGCCACTGCGAGCTGGACCACCTCGCCGCCGTAGCGCGCGAGGGCCTCGTCGCGCACGCGCTGGGCCTCGGCGTCAACCTCGTTCGCGTACCCCACGAACGAGCCCGCAACGGCCAGCGCGCATGCCGCTGAGGCCATGATCCTCGTCCTCGTCTGCACTGCTCCCCCTTCGCGCGTCTCGGATTGCTAGCTTCGATTCTTCCGAAGGCGTCGCGCCGGGGGCAGGGGTCATCTCAGAAAGAGAAACGCGAGCTGACAGGAATCTGCGCCAATCTGACAAAACGTTGGTAATGCGCAGGTGACATGTGGTGTGGATGGGTGCCTCGCG
Organism: uncultured Coriobacteriaceae bacterium; assembly: GCA_902782635.1. Classification (GTDB taxonomy): domain Bacteria; phylum Actinomycetota; class Coriobacteriia; order Coriobacteriales; family Atopobiaceae; genus CACZNT01. Next base: position 2,294 of record CACZNT010000093.1, on the reverse strand, counting down.
CTGCGGAGATACCGTGTTGCCGAGTTAGTGACCTGCAGGAGCACAGCTAGACGGCGCGCGTGAAATGGCGCAACCGAACAGTTCGATTTTTCGCGTCGTCTTCGTGCAAAAACACGCGCCCAACGCGCACTGGCTTCTCTATTTCGTGTGATCGTGGAGGGTGTGCGGCCCGCGTGTCGTCCTGAGCGGAGCGCCGCAGGCGCGGAGTCGAAGGACCTCGGGAGATCCTTCGACTCGCTTCGCTCGCTCAGGATGACACAGGGGGCTTCGCTCGCTCAGGATGAAAATGAGTCAATACACTACGTCCCTATTGACTCATTACGTTGCCTAGCGGACGTCGGGGTCGAGGGTGGAGCGGGAGTCGCGCATCTCGCCGGAGAGCGCCAGGTAGGCCCGAAGTCGCGCATCGGGAAACTCCCTCACCTCGTGCGCCTCGACCACCGCACATCCCGGCTCGTGCGTGTGCGTGCAATCGCGGAAGCGGCACCTCTGCGCCGCGTCGGCAATCTCGGGGAACACCTTCGCCAGCCCCCGCTCATGACCCACGAGCGGCAGCGATCGCAGCCCCGGCTCGTCCACGATGACGCCCGCGCCCGGAATCTTCACCATGCGCCTCGTCACGGTGGTGTGCCGCCCTGCGTCGTCGCGCTCGCGCACCTCACCGGTCTCGAGCGCCTCATGCCCGATGAGCTCGTTCAGCAGCGTCGACTTCCCCGCGCCGCTCTCCCCCAGGACGATGGCCACAGTCCCAGCCGGCACCAGCGCGCGCACGCCATCGGCACCCCAGAGCGCCCCGGCCGCGACGGCAGCGTCGGCCAGCTCGCCCGTCGCGCCATCGGCCCCAGACGCCACCACGGCCACGCGGGCCGCTTCGCCCAGCACCTCGCGCACGAGCGCCACTGCGGAAGACGTCGCATCGGCCCCGGCGCGGTCGGCCTTGGTGAGCACGAACGCCACCTCGGCCCCGCAGTCGCAGGCGATGACGGCACTGCGGGCGATGCGGTCGCAGGAGAGCTCGCGCTCGGAGAGTTGCTGGACCACGAGCACGAGGTCGACGTTGGCGGCAAGCGTCTGGCGCTCGCCGCGCGACCCGCCGCGCCAGCGCGCGATGTCGCTCTCGCGCGGGAGCACGCCCTCGATGACGGCGTTGTCGTGCTCGGGCGCAGGCCTCACCACCACCCAGTCGCCCACCGCGGCGCGCACGTCGGCCTTGGAGAGCCGCGCGGCAAACTCCGCGCGCATGAGGTCGTCGCCTGCCAGCACGGCAGGATAGCCGCGGTCGAGGCGCACGACGCACCCCAGGGCAAGCCCGTCATCCTCGCCGGCAGCATCGCGAAATGCCGTCAGCTGTGCCTCGCTGGGGGCGAGGTCGTCCCACGCCGGCAGGTCGGAAAGCCGGTCCAGCGCGGGAAGCGCCTCCCCGGCTGCGATGCCGGAGAGGCGCTTCCGAGAAGATGCCTTTTGGCGCTTTACCACTACTTGCCCTTTTCGACGGCGCGCATGACGGCCTTGTAGATCTCGATGATGGGGATAATCGAGAAGGCCAGCGCCATCGCGATGCCGTACTCCGTCATCGAAATCTCCGAGAAGCCGAAAGCCTGGGAGAGCACGTCTGTCTCGATGACCACGTAGGTGAGCACGAGCGAGAGCGCGAAGGCGCCCCAGAGCCACCAGTTCTGCGTGGGCAGCGAGAACACCGACTGGCGGCGGCTGCGCATGTTGAAGGAGTGGAACATCTCCACCATGGAGAGCGTCAGGAACGCCATCGTCATGCCGTCGCGCGCGTCGGACGTGCCGGCGATGACGTCAGCGAGCTCGATGCCCTCGATGTGCAGGCCGATGAAGTAGCTCACGATGGTGAGGCAGGCGATGACGACGCCCTGGAACAGCGTGTCCACGCCCATGCCGCCGGCAAAGATGCCGTCCTCGGAGTTGCGCGGCGGGCGCTTCATGATGCCCGGCTCGGCCTCCTCCATCGACATGGCGAGCGCCGGCAGGGAGTCGGTGATGAGGTTGATCCAGAGCAGGTGCGTGGGCTCGAGGATGGTGAAGCCCACGAGCGATGCCACGAACACCGAAATGACCTCGGCGAGGTTCGACGAGAGCAGGAACTGGATCGCCTTGCGGATGTTGTCGTAGATGCGGCGACCCTCCTCTACCGCTGAGACGATGGTGGCGAAGTTGTCGTCGGCGAGCACCATGTCGGCGACGTTCTTGGTGACGTCGGTGCCGGTGATGCCCATGCCGACGCCTATGTCGGCGGTCTTGATCGACGGAGCGTCGTTGACTCCGTC
>CACZNT010000092.1 GCA_902782635.1 uncultured Coriobacteriaceae bacterium | reverse complement strand
GCGCGAGCTTGCCGCAGGAGAGGAGCTCTGCCGGGTCTGCCCGCCCGCCTTCGCCGAGCTCTAGCGTGCAGTGCGCCCATGCCCGATAATCGTGGCGAAGCCCAAGACAAGGAGGCCCCATGCGCGCCAAGATGATCCACCACAACATCCACGTCATCGACCTCGAGGCATCCATCGCCTTCTACGAGCGCGCCCTCGGACTCGTCGAGCGCCGCCGCAAGGGCCCCGAGGACGGCAGCTGGGTGATAGTCTTCCTCGGCAACGACGAGACGGACTTCGAGATGGAGCTCACCTGGAACCGCGGCTGGGAGGACGAATACGACAACGGCAACGGCGACACGCACGTCGCCGTGCGCGTCGACGACTACGACGCCTTCCATGCCCTCCACGAGGAGATGGGCTGCATCGTCAAGGAGAACCCCAAGATGGGGCTCTACTTCATCGCCGATCCGGATGGCTGCTGGATAGAGATCCTGCCCAACCTGGACGACATCCCGCTCGAGGCGAAGCGCGAGCGCTAGGAGCTGCGGCTACCTCGCCAGCTCGGCGCGGAAGGCCTCGAGCAGCTCGTCGTAGTCCTCGATGGCGCGCACGTCGGGGTTGTCCGCCTTGATGGCGTCTGTCGAGCGGAACAGGAACCCCGCCTTGCTCGCGCGAATCATCTCGATGTCGTTGTGGGAATCTCCGCAGGCGATGGTCTCGAAGCCCATGGACTGCAGCCCACGCACCGTGGTGAGCTTGCTGTGCTCGCAGCGCATGCGGATGCCCTCGATCATGCCGTCGGCGCCCACTACCAGCGAGTTGCAGAACAGGGTGGGGTAGCCGAGCTTCGCCATGAGGGGCATGGCGAACTCCTCGAAGGTGTCGGAGACGATGATGACCTGCGCCTGCGCGCGCAGGGCGTCGAGGAACTCGTGGGCGCCCGGAAGCAGGTCCATGCTGGAGATGACCTCCTGGATCTGCTCGAGGCCCAGGCCGTGCTCGCGCAGCAGGTCGATGCGCCAGGCCATGAGCTTGTCGTAGTCGGGCTCGTCGCGCGTTGTGCGCTTGAACTCGGGGATGCCGGTCGCCTCGGCGAACTCGATCCAGATCTCGGGCGTGATCACGCCCTCCATGTCAAGGCAGCATACGTACATTGGCTGGCTCCGTTCGTCCTCGTCGGGGCGCTTTCCCCGGCAGGCTCACATTGTAGGCGAGGGCTTGCCCGCGGGCCCATGTTGACCCGAGCCGGATACATTGGGCGCGGATGGTCCTGCTCACGCATGACGAACGGCTCGCCGAATATGGCGAGCCGTTCGTGATGTTCGTCTGATTCGCGCCTGGGGACACATGCGGCCCCGCAGCGCTTAGCGGGCGAGCGAACCCATCGGGTCCCAGGGCGCGAGAACCGTGGCCTCCTCGGTGTCGTAGACGGCGCGCTCCTCGTCGGTGAGGTACTTCTTGTCGACGACGACCTGGTAGACGTACTCGTCGAACCAGGGGTCGGAGAGGGTGTTGAAGCCGTCGCGGCCGTGGTCCTTGCCCCAGCTGTTCTCGACCTTCCAGAGCTGCGGCTTGCCGTCGGCGTCGAGCTTGACGCCCTCGAGCACCATGGCGTGCGTCATGAGGCTCTCGCCGTAGTCGAGGCGCTCGGCCTTGTCCATGCAGCTCTCGACCGCGAAGCCGAACAGCGCGTCGACGTCGAGCGCGGCGCGGTCCATGATGCCCTCCTCGCGCAGGTAGCTCTGGTCGACGTCGCAGCCAAACCAGACGGGGAGGTCGTCGCGCAGCTGGGCGATGGCGCACTCCTTGAGGCGCTCCGGCTCGAGGTTGAGGTAGCGCACGCCACCGTCCTCCACCACGTTGCCGAGGCGGCTCACGGTGTAGGTGTGCCCGAAGGGCTTGTCGGCGGTGGGGGCGGAGATGAGGCTCACGTAGTCGTCGAGCTCCATGCCCACGACCTCGGCGAAGAACTCCTGCGGGGTGAAGGTGCCCGAGAGCACCAGCTTGTCGTCCTTGTCCCTCAGGCGCACGTCGAAGCTCGCGGGCGGCTCGCCCAGGCAGGTGACGAGCAGGCGGTACACCTCGTCCATCATCGCCTTCTTCATCTCGCGCAGCTCATCTGCGCTATTGCCCGCCTCGTGGCTCTCGCGCAGGCGCTTCGCAGCCCCGCGCAGGTAGCGGGTGAGGTAGGAGTCCATCTCGCGGGTGTTGCAGCTGCACGCCGTCTCGGGCATGGCCTCCTTGGGGACGACGCCGTACTTCTTGACGAGGCTCCGGAACATGTCCCACTGCCCGCCGTCGCCGATGGGGTCGGTGAGCAGGTAGGCGACGAGGCGGCCCGAGAGGGGCTCGTCCACCGTGTCGATGATGTTCTCCAGGAACCAGTTGCTCTTCTCGAGCTTGTCGAAGAAGAGGGGATAGGCCTGCGAGAACTCGAAGGTCTTGAGGTTGTACTTCTTGATTGTGCGGTAGCGGAAGGTGTTGAGGCTGGCGAACATCCAGCACCTGCCCGAGCGCTCCTGGTTCGTGCGGTCGCCCTGCTTGACCTCGAGGTCCCAGATCATGGCGTTGGCGGCCACGCCCTCCGGGGTACGCGCGGCGGCGCGGATCCCCGACGAGGTGACGGCGTTCTTGGCAATCTGGTTGGCGCGCTCGGCGAAGAAGGCGTCGCGGGATGCGGCGAGGTCGTCGGGCGTGACGCTGATCTGGTTGTCCATGTGTCCTCCAAGGTAGGTATGTCCTTTGCAGCGAATCGAGCATAGCACGGCCGGGCTGCCGGGATGTGCAGGTCGGATGCGCGTTTGCGCCGCCGCCATCGGGCGGTGCCCGGCCCGCCTCGGCTATACTCGACCCAACCCGTGAGGAGGTGCGCCGAGTTGTCACAGGTCATGCCCGATATTCCGCAGGCCGCAATGGCCGTGCTGCGCGCGCTCGAGAGCGGGGGCGCCGAGGCGTGGATCGTGGGCGGCTGGGTGCGCGATGCGCTCGCTGGCGGGCCGTCGCACGACGTCGACGTCACCACGAGCGCACGCTGGCAGGATGCGGCATCCATGCTCGCGCGCGCGGGCATCGCCGTCCACGAGACGGGGACGAAGCACGGCACCATCACGGCCGTCGTCGCCGGCGTGCCCATCGAGGTGACCACCTATCGCGTGGAGGCGGGCTACGCCGACCATCGCCATCCCGACGAGGTTCGCTTCGTGGACGACGTGCGCGACGACCTGGCGCGGCGCGATCTCACGATCAACGCCATCGCCTACCATCCCGAGCGCGGGTTGCTCGACCCGTTCGGCGGTGCCAACGACCTCGCCGCGGGCGTCATCCGCGCAGTGGGCGAGCCAGACGTGCGCTTCGAGGAGGACGCCCTGCGGGTACTGCGGGCCGTGCGCTTCGCCTGCCGCATGGGCTTTGCCATCGAGCCCGCCACGCAACGCGCGCTCGAGGCGCATGCGCCGGAGCTTGCCGAGATAGCCAGCGAGCGCATCGGCTCCGAGCTGGATGGCATCCTCGCGACGGGGAGGATGGGCTGGGCCCTGCGCGAGCAGAAGGCCGTGCTCTGCCAAGCCATCCCCGAGCTCTCGCCCTGCGTAGACTTCGACCAACGCAGCAAATGCCATCATCTCGACGTCCTCGACCACATCGCGGGCGTGCTCGACGCCGTGGAGGCGTTTTCGGGCGGCATGGCGTCGCAGCGGCTTCGCTGGGCCGCCCTCATGCACGACATCGCCAAGCCGCGCTGCTTTTCGGTGGACGATGGGGGACGCGGCCACTTCTACGGGCATCCGGAGGAGGGGGAGCGCATGGCCGAGCAGATCATGCGCCGCCTGGCCCTGCCGCTTGCCCTCATACGCCCCGTCCGCGCCCTGGTGCGCCTTCACGACCGGCCCCTCAGGGGCATCCACGAGGGCGACCGCACCCTGGCCGAGCGCTCCGTCCGCCGCCTGCTCGCGCGCATGGAGGAGCTCTGCGAGGGCGAGGGCCCGGCGCTGGCCCACGAGCTCATCGTCCTCAAGCAGGCCGACGCGCTCGCCCATGCGGCGCCGTATCGGGGGTGGGCGGCCGAGCTGGAGGAAGCGCGTCGCATCATCCGTGGGGTCATCGCCGAGCAGGGTGCCTTCTCCATCCGCGACCTCGCCATCAGCGGACAGGATGTGATGGACGCGCTCGGAATCGAGTCGGGCCCTCGCGTGGGCGAGGTCTTGCGCGAGCTCCTCGGCGACGTCATCGAGGGCAAGCTCCCCAACAAGCGCGACGCCCTCCTTGCCCACATCTGCAAATAAGGGCGGCTCCTCTCTACGTAGGACGTCTCTGATGTGGATGATCGGCGGGTAGCTCCCACATAAGGAAAAGCTTTTCCGGATGCGCCGTGCGGATTCGGCACGCCGCTCGCAGGTGCGGTGGCACGCTTTGCAGGTGGTAAGATTTGGGCAGAATGTGCTTGTAGCTTGCTCCGGGCGATCGTGAGAGAAGGTCGTGAATGTCGCCTGAGATCATCATGCAGTTCGCCTTCGCCACCTTGCTGCCGGTCCTTGCCAGCGTGGCGCTGCGCCTCGTGGAGCAGAGGACCGAGGTCAACGTCCGCAAGCCGGCCCTCTGGCAGCTGAGCGTCGGCCTCATCTTCGGCCTCATAGCGATCTTCGGCACCGAGATGGGAATCTCCACCGCCGACGCCACGATGAACGTGCGCGACGCGGCCCCGCTTGCCGCCGGCCTCATCTTCGGCGGCCCCGCCGGCATCATCGCTGGCATCATCGGCGGCGTCGAGCGCTGGTTTGCGGCGCTTTGGGGACGCGGCATGTTCTCGCGCGTCGCCTGCAGCGTCGCCACCATCTTCGCGGGCGTGTACGCCGCGAGCCTGCGCCGGTCGATGTTCGACCGCAAGACGCCGATATGGCCGGTGGCGGCCGTGATGGGCGTGGTGGCCGAGGTCTTGCACCTCCTGCTCATCTTCCTCACCAATCCCGACGACCCGCAGCGCGCCTTCAACGTGGTCCAGGCCTGCACGCCGCCGATGCTCACCTGCAACGCGGTCTCCGTGGGCCTGTCCTGCGCCATGGTGAGGCTGGTCGACCGCGAGCCGCTCGCGCCGCGCGGGGAGAAGCGCACCATCGCCCAGGGCATCCAGAGCGGCATGCTCATGTCCATCGTGCTCGCGCTCCTGCTCACGTCGGCGTTCTCCACCAGCCTCCAGACGCGCCTCTCGGCTATCTCGTCGTCGCAGCTGCTCAACCTCAACCTCAACGACGTCGAGCAGGAGGTGGACGAGTTCTCCGACGCCCGCCTGCTCGCCCTCACGAGGCAGGCCGTGTCCAGCGTGAGGCGGGCCTCCGACCTCACGGTCGAGCAGCTCGCCAACCTCCGCGACACGCTCGGCGTGGCCGAGGTATCCGTCGTGGGCGGCGCTGGCGTCATCATCTGCAGCAGCGAGCCGGAATACATCGGCTTCGACATGCACGATGGCGCCCAGGCGAGGGAGTTCCTGGAGGTGCTTCCCGGCGGCGAGCTCCTCGAGCTCGTCCAGGACTACCAGCCCCAGACCATGGACTCCAGTGTGTGGCGCAAGTACGCCGCCGCCCGTATCGAGGGCGGGCTCGTGCAACTGGGCTACGACGCGGAGCAGTTCCAGGATGCCATCGCCAGAAACGTCGAAGATGCGATTCAGAACCGCCACGTGGGCGCCAACGGCTTCCTGCTCGTGGCCGACCGCTCGGGCTCGGTGATGTCCGACGTGGCCGCGGTGAACGGCCAGCAGCTCGTCAACCTCGGCATGAACGACGCGATGGCGAAGGCGGGCCCGGGCAACCTCTTCCAGGCCACCGTCCTGGGCACCCACTACTACGGCGTCTATCACGATTCCGAGGGCTATCGCATGATCGCCCTGCAGCCGGCCGAGGAGGTCGACTTCAGCCGCGGCATCGCCGTGCTCGTCGGAACGTTCATGGAGATCCTCGTCTTCGCCCTGCTCTTCGCCGTCATCTACTACCTCACCAAGCGCCTCGTGGTGAGCAGCGTGCGCGAGGTGAACGCCGAGCTCGAGAAGATCACCGGGGGCGACCTGGACGTGGTGGTGGACATCCGCAACAACGAGGAGTTCGCCCAGCTCTCAGACGGCATCAACTCGACGGTCGACACGCTCAAGCGCTACATCACCGAGGCTGCCGCCCGCATCGACCAGGAGCTCGAGTACGCGCGCGACATCCAGCAGGGCGCGCTGCCTTCGGTGTTCCCGCCGTTCCCGAGCCACACCGAGTTCGAGATCTACGCGTCGATGGACGCCGCCAAGGAAGTGGGCGGCGACTTCTACGACTTCTACCTCATCGACGAGGGGCATCTCGCCTTCGCAATCGCCGACGTGAGCGGCAAGGGGATACCCGCCGCCTTGTTCATGATGCGCGCCAAGACGGTGCTCAAGAGCTTCGCCGAGAGCGGGCTCATGGTGCAAGACGTCCTCACCTGCGGCAACACCCAGCTGTGCGAGGGCAACGAGTCGTCGATGTTCGTGACGGCGTGGATGGGCGTGCTCGACCTCAAGACGGGGCACCTCGAGTTTGCCAACGCTGGCCACAACCCTCCGGCCATACGGCACGCCGACGGCGGCTTCGAGCTGCTCGAGATCAAGTGCAAGCCGCCGCTGGGCTGCATGGAG
>CACZNT010000091.1 GCA_902782635.1 uncultured Coriobacteriaceae bacterium | reverse complement strand
GGTCGCTGCCGCCATCGGCTGCGGTTGCGACGAGCCAACCGACATCGTCGAGCTCATGAACTGGATCCTGCAGGCCGACGACATCCCTTACTACTCCTACGATTGCGATAGCCCCGGCATGAGCAATGAGGAGAAGCTCGGACGAACCCTTCTTGTTGGCAATACTGTTCTTAAGGAGTTCGAGGAAACCTCGCTTGGCGGGTACTTCGACTTCGAGGCCTATGGGCGAGATCACGCATTCGACGTCTATCTCGGAGATGATGGTTACATCGACGCCGCCCAGGACATGCCGAAACAGGACTGGTATGACCGCGACGAGATCATCGACGAGATCAGCTGCTTCAACATGAGGGCTTATGCGAGCGCCGACAGGCTTGCCGACTTCGCATACGACGAGCTTTTTGCCTACGACGAGGTCGAGGCGAACGGGAGGACCTACCGGCTCGTTACGCCGGCCGGGGCCGGCGTCGAGGCCGTTGGCGAGCACTACCCCATCGACGTGCCCGAGCTTGCGCAGCCAATGCACGACTGGCATTGGACGGAGCTTGGGCGTGCCGTCGCACTCGAGGAGGCGTGGGGCCATGATGCGCCCGAGAGCAGCCTGGCGTCGGAGATCGCGGAGGCGGCGCATGGGCGCGATGAGGCAGTGACCTCGCCCACTGCCGAGAGAGACGGCGGTGAGCGCGATGAGCGATAGCGGAAAGGCCTTATTGGTCAGGAATCCCGATGCCGTGTATGTCTGCACGCCCACCGGTGTGAACGGGTATGACGTCACAGCTTGGCGCTTCGAGGCCAGTTCTGGCGAGTTATACGACAAGACGACGATCTCGACGGAGTATTACGAGCTCGAGCATACGCCCATGAGAGCCATCAAGGATACCCAGTCCAGCCTCGACCGAGACGTCCTTGGTACTACCGGAGGAGGGTATCTCGACATTGACCCTCTCCGCGCCTCGTATCTCTCCGACGAGCTCGATGATGCTTCGGAGGAGTCTGTCCTTGCGTGCCTCGAGAGCTACGGCATCACAGGCGCTCATCTCGAGGGCCAGGCGTGCCCGGGAAGTCTCGCAGACTTCTCGCCTGCGCTCGAGCGTTGTGCCTGGGCCATCTGGAACAAGTCCGGCTGGGAGCTCGGGGATTACGATGGCTGCTTCGTAATCCATGCTGAGTCTGAAGCCGGAGAAGACCTGGATGAGTACACGGACATCCGCGTCGACGACCCGGAGGCGCTTGACAAGCTCCATAAGCACTTCAGGAGCTGGTACGAGTGCTTTGACATCGATGACCATGTGAGGCTGTGGCTCGAGGCAAAGGAGAATGGTGTCGCAGGCGTCCCCGACGTCGTCACCCTCGTCGATGATGCCCGCTCGATCAAGACCACCCTCGACAAGGTCGACTGGGCCCTCACGTGCGTTCTCAAAGACCAGCAGCGCCGCGAGTGGCGCGCAGTGCGCGCCGGTAGCGGTGCCTGGAGGCGGCGAAGCCCGCTTGACGAGGCCATCGAGGAATCTGTGCGCGACACCATGCAGGAAGGGGCCCTGGAAAGCCCGATTGCCTGCAATGAGGTCACGGGAGAGGTGAGGTAGAGATGACTGATGCCGAGAGGGCTCTAGAGACCATCCGCGAGAACAAGGAGAAGGCAGTTGAGCTTGTCTCCAGAAGGCTTTGGATGAAGGATAGCGTCCTCGAGCTCGCACGCGAGCGTATTGAGGACTACGCGAACCTCGATCCCGTTGACGACGCCTATTGGATTTTGGAGCTTGTCTCCGAGATCACCATTCGCGCCGAAGACCCGACGCGAGGCTACCCGACGGACGGCATTCGCTTCGACGATGCCTGGGCGCTCGAGCTCGCGGAGGTCGCCATCCAACATGCCGAGATGGACCTGGAGGAGCAGGACGAGATGATCTGCGAGAGGGCGCTCGGCGCCCTCATGAGGCATGCCAAGACCGGCCTCTATGACCTCAGGGCTGGTGACGTGCCGGGGCAGCTCGAGACCATCGCCGACCTCAAGCGCGTGGTGGGCGACAAGGTTGTCGACGACGCCATCGAGGACTGTCTCAAAAATCGCTGCTTCGCCAACGATGACCATTCCATTGGTTACAACTACTGGGAGTGCGGCGACGAGGTAATCAGTCCGAACATGCTCCAGGGATGGCTCGACAGCAAGCCCTGGCGCGACATCGAGGAAAACGTCAAGCTGGGCCTCACCCTCGAGCAAGCAGCCTCGGCCTCCCTCGATCATTATTGCTTCGACGAAATCATTTCCATCTGGTGGTGGCACGATTGCGAAACTTGGGAATGGGACAGCGTGCTCGACAATGTCGATGCGGCGCTGAGCAAGCTCGAGCTACCCAAAGCGTATGGCGACGGTTACAAGTGGTTGCCTGACCGGGGTGAGCTCATGGAGGAGCTCAACACGGATTATGAGGTGTCGGTCTATCCTGACCTCGACGGCGAGCTTGCCCGCGACGTACATGCCGACCTCTACATCGCCACGCCGGCCGAGGTCAATGCCGACCTTTCGACCCTCGCAAATCTGGCTGACGCGATGCACGAGGAACCACGCGACCGCGATATTGCGCCGCAGGAGCTCGACAACGGCCTTGGATGGCTCTGCGAACAGCGCGGCCTACCTAAGACCTGCATGGTATGCGCGGATAGCCCCGATAACCCCGGGCATGACATCTGGAGAGAGCTCAAGGCTTTCGACTACGGCCCTATGGGAGCCCTCTGCATTCCCGTCTCCTGCTCGATCAGAGAATGGGCCACGCTTGCGGCCGTAGCCCACATCGAGGGCACGTCCTTCGAGCTCAACACACGAGATGCCTACGCGACCATTCATGATCGCTATCAGGGCGCCGGAAGCTACGAGCTCGAGGCAATAGTCCCGGAGAAGCTCGTCGTCCCCCATGAGGTGCTCTTCGACGCAGCGGTCCAGGGCCCGCATGGAAGGGGCCACATCACAGACAAGGCCGGGCAGTACGCCCTTGATCTCTGCTATGAATACTATGCCCCGGCCACAGTTGCGAGCGCGAGCCTCGCCCAATCTTGCGGCGAGGGCGCCCTCGATGAGGCCATCCGGGATGCCATGGTGCCCGCCGCAGAGGCGACGCTCCCCTCCCCCGAGCTGGGGCGTGACGAGCGATGAGCGAGCAGCTTTCCGACATCCAGAAGGTCATGCGGATCAACCGGCACGCCGTCGCGGCAATCGAGGCTACGGCACGTATTGGGAACATCGAGGTCTCTCGTGTGAGGAGCATTCATGGCAAGCGCGACCTGGTCTCACAGATTCATGCCGCGCTCGAGAGCGACTGCAAGATCTACGTAAATGAGAGGACAGGCACTCTCCTGAAGAACAAACAGAATCTAGAGCATCCGCTCGTCTCTGCTGTTCAGGAGCGCCTGTCCGACATCTATTGTACCCGTTTCCCCGAAGCCGCCCGCGATCTGGGCCTCATTCGCGCCGAACTGCAATCGGCCCTTGCAGATGCCATTGGGGAGGCTGCGGCGCACAACGTAAGTACAAGCACGAGCACCCATGAGTTCAGGAGGGATGAGCGATGAGTGAGAGCATGCGATACGACAGCCCCGCTGAAGCCTACAAGCGGTGTGATTTCGTCAATGACGTCTTACGCCTGCTAAGAAAATACGACCCTGAGCGCTATGGGAACATCCCTGAGGCTGCAAGCATCGTAGCGTTTAGGCAGGCTGTACTATCCTGCGGCCCATACGTCCTCTGCGACTGGGGAATGAGCCTCACGGCCCTCCTGCCCGAGATAAAGGGCTTCGTCGATGGCAAGGGGCCCAACAACTCTGTCATGGACAGGGCAACCTTCCTGAGGATGGCTGAGGATAAGTACCGTGCTGACACGACTCTTGCTGCGGAGATGGCCGATGCGCAGGACTTCGAGCCCTCCTTCACGGAAGACTGCGAGCTTGGGGAGAGGTGAGCGCGATGCCTATTACCTGCCCCATGCCGGAGAAGGTGCTCTGGAAGGGCCTCACGGTCTCCCGCGCATCGTGGGAAGAGCCGGAGGACTTCAAGGTCTCCTGGACCGAGAGGTCTTTGGGCGGCCTCCCTGGAGCACGCTTCGAGGCGGCACCAAGCGAACTCGTAGAGTTCGATAGGGGACCTGGAGGGCGACGTTATGCACGTTTTCTCGACGAGGGCAGGATCTCCGAGCGGGAGCTGCTCTGCATCTACGCCCTCGAGCATCCCTTCTACATTACCTCGCAGGGAGTCCTCGCGCCCTGGGCGCTCGACGATGACGGCATCGGCCTCGCACTGGCCCTCTCGGAGGCCCGCGTGGCCTTGGAGGCCGCAGGCTGGGAGGAGGACGGCCCTGGGAGCCTCTCCTGGGCCTTCTCCCAGGCGCTATGGTTGCCGCACGACTCCATATCTCACACCCTGTACCAAGGCCTCACAATCGCCGCCAAGGAGGCCATTGCCTCCGTCGACGAGGGACGGTCGGTCGATTGGCGAGACCTCTCCTCTCGGCTCGCGTCGAAGGCGGAGGGGATACGGCAGCAGACTGCGGCCCTCATGGAGGCGAACCCGAGCCTTCTTGCACGCGGGAGCGCGGCCTGGTGCGATCTTGCACGCCTGCCCGGGCATTGCGGCACCGTCCTCGAGGACGGTACGGTGGCCATCAGGCCCGCCGCGTCGCTCAATCGCAACGACATGTTCTGCGACACCGCAGATCCCAGCGCGATGATCATCGACTGCGGCGGGAGTGGCCGTGCGCTGCTCGAGGAGCTGAGGTTGAGCGCAGCTCTCGGCGACAAGGAGATCTCGCCGGCCTTCAGGGAGCCGCTGCTCGCTGCCCTCATCGGCGAGGATGGCTGTCTGCGAGCCCCCATCGAGAACCTGCTCTGGTCGTCCATGGGACACGACATTGCCGTAAGAAGAACAGCCCTGGAAGAGGCTTCAGGGGCCAAGAACCGGCCCACGACCCTCGAGCAAGAGATCGAGGGAGAGAGAGGACGAGCCGTTGCCCGGCCAAGGGCCGGCGAGAGCGTGAGCCGCATCAAGGCAGGTGAGGCTCGTTAGGTTTGGCAAGACATGCGACCAATGGGGCCGCATGAGGACCCGCGCGCTCCACCGCGCGGGCGAGTGGAAAGGAATGGAAATGGCAGACAAGGTAATCATCAACATCAACCAGCGCTTCGTTAAGCAGGACATCCCCTTTACCGACCCGCAGACCGGCGAGGAGAGGACGTTCCACAGCGTGAAGGTCCCCAACGGGACCATCCTCGATGGCAGGGACATCGGAGGGGCGACGT
>CACZNT010000090.1 GCA_902782635.1 uncultured Coriobacteriaceae bacterium | reverse complement strand
CTCATTCGTGAGACTGGAGACAAGGGGACAGGTAGCTTGTCTCATTCGTGAGACTGGAGACAAGGGGACAGGTAGCTTGTCTAAACGTCCAGATCCTCCGTTGACGCCTCGCGCATCTACGGCACCGGCCAGTCCATGGGCTGCACGACCACGCTGATCCTGGTCTCCGAGCACCCCGACCTCTATGCGGGCCACATGTTCGTAGACGGGCAGCTTGTCTCACAATCAGCCGCTTCGCTCGGTGGCGGTGAATAATTGAGACAAAAGCCCGAAACCACACGTACCATAGAGCGAAAGGGGAAACCTTATCCAAGTCTTGGCTTCATGAATGTCGAAGGCCCGGGTTTCGAATTAGGGGTCCCGTACCAAGAGTTGCCGGATTCATGCGCGAAGAAAGGGGAAGCCAATGAACGTGAACGATCTTTCGCCCGAGCTGAGGGAGAAGGCCCTGGAGTGCAAGAGCCGCGAGGAGCTGGCCGAGCTCGCCAAGAACGAGGGCGTGGAGCTTTCTGACGAGCAGCTGGAGTCCTTGAGTGGTGGCGAGGCGGCGTGGGACTGCAACTACTACGTACTCCCGATATTGGAGCCCAAGGAAAAGTAGGAGCTCCGGGAACCCAGTCGTCCCGACCAGACATTTGCTGCAGGTCGTTGGCATTTTCGTCAGCGACCTGCTCTCGTTTTTTCAACGAGACTAAGGGCTATGGGGGCAAGGGGACAGACAAGGGGACAGCTCTGCTACCGCATTTGGGGCATTTTATTGCGACGCGAGTACATCGCCTGCTGCAACTAATCATATGAGCCATTGGCCAAGTGCGTCTTGGGGGCGCGTGAACGAAAACCCGTCCCCTGTTCATGCGTCCTCTGTTCATGGGGGCACGCGAACGAAAAACCGTCCCCTGCCCATGCACTAGCGGGAGTGAACGTCGCAGAGGCATGGGCAGCCGCTGCCATCCCTCGCACACCATGAAAAGCCGCCGGAAACCGCCTGGAGCTCCTCGTCGGAGAGCTCGAGGCCCTCATCTTGTGCCAGGGAGAGCAGCTCTTCCGTGCTCTTGCACGCACGCACCCTCTCCTTGAGCTCGGGCGAAAGATCGTCGTAGTTCATGTGCTGCCCTTTCAACTAGATGTAGAAGGCGTCCGCGACCCATTCGCTGCGGCCGCCGGAAATGGCATCGATCTGCTCGTCGGTAAGGTCAATGCCTTCGTCCCGAGCGAGGGAGAGCAACTCCTCCGCATCCTTGCACTTGCTCGCCTTCTCCCTGAGCTCATCTGGCAATTCTTCGTATTTCATGAGCACATCCTTTGCCTGTGGGAAGGCAGCGCCCTGCCTTGCAGTCGTTTCCTCCAGCCG
Organism: uncultured Coriobacteriaceae bacterium; assembly: GCA_902782635.1. Lineage (GTDB taxonomy): Bacteria > Actinomycetota > Coriobacteriia > Coriobacteriales > Atopobiaceae > CACZNT01. The sequence goes on along the minus strand of CACZNT010000090.1, from coordinate 7,295 downwards.
CGACGTACATCATACGGCCTTCTCTGCACCTTTATACGCGTTCCGGCGAGAACCGTCCCAAATGAGCGGGGGACGGTTTTTCGCTCACGCGGCACCCACGCATCACCCGACAGTTGACCGGTCATCTGCCAGGTCGAGAACGGTCTTCTGGCGAAACAAGTCGGAGGCCCATTGAACCCGACAGCCCAAGAGCGGGAGGATGACGGCTGCGCGGAGACGGGTACGGCGCGGAGTCGTATAAATGGATGTGCATGGGCATCGCGCTTTGCAGGAGATGGGGCGGACAAGGATATCAACTATCTGCCCGCAGGCAGCCGCTGGCCTACAATGGATGGCAAGCTATAGGTAGATGCAAGGAGCAGTTAAATGAACGAGTCTACGGCACTTTTCCGAAGGGTCCTCGCGTTCCTCCTGGCCCTCTTCCTGTCAGCGGGGCTCCTCTTCGCCTCCCGGGTCACTGCGCGGGCAGACGAGTCCGCCAATGTCGACGCAATCGTCGAGGGCATGACGCTTGACGAGAAGATCTCCCAGATGATCATCCCGGCGATGCGCACGTGGGATGGCGGCAATGTGACCGATCTGTCCGCCGTGCCCGGACTTTCCGAGGCGCTCCGCGCGCACCAGTACGGCGGGGTGATCCTGTTCGGCCAAAACGTTGCCGACATCGAGCAGACGGCGCGCCTGGTCTCGGATCTGCAGGCGAACAACGCCCAGATCCAGGCGAGCGCCAACATCCCCTACTTCACGCCCGTCGACGAAGAGGGTGGCATCGTGCTGCGCCTCTCCATGGGCACGCGCATGACCGGCAACATGGCCGTGGGCGCCACGGGCGAGAGCGCCATCGCGAACGCGCAGGCCACCGGCCGCGTGCTGGGCGAGGAGTGCGCCGCGCTCGGGTTCAACGTGGACTACGCGCCGGACGTGGACGTGAATAGCAATCCGGCGAACCCGGTCATCGGCACGCGCTCGTTCTCCGACGATCCGGCCGCTGTGGGCCCCCTGGGCACCGCCTATGCAGAGGGTCTCGGAGAGAGCAATGTCATCGCCACCTTCAAGCATTTCCCCGGTCACGGTGACACGGGGGTGGACAGCCACACCGGCACGCCCTCGGTCGAGAAGACCTACGAGCAGATCAAGGCGGGCGAGCTCGTGCCCTTCCAGCATGTGATCGACAATGGCGCCGACATGATCATGACCGCGCACATCACCTTCCCGCTGATCGACGACGAGCAGACCTTCGGCGACGGCAGCACGGGCTACTACCCGGCGACCATGTCCGAGAAGATGATCACCGACATCCTGCGCACCGACATGGGCTTCTCCGGCGTGGTGGTCACCGATGCCCTGGAGATGGACGCTATCTACAAGGCCAAGCTGGTGGAAGGCGAGGAGGGGTCGGTCGAGTACAGCGCCAACATCGCCGAGAAGATCATCAACGCAGGCGTGGACATGCTGCTCATCCCAACCGATTTGAAGGACGCGGATGCGGCGGCGTTCTACGACGACTACATTGCCGCGATTGCGAGCAAGGTGGAGCAGGGCATCATTCCCGAGGAGCGCATCGACGAGAGCGTCACGCGCATCCTGAATCTGAAGGACAAGTACGGCATCCTGGGCATGGACACGAGCGGCGACAACATAGACGACGTAGTGGCCGCAGCCAAGCAGATCGTGGGCTCCGACGCGCATCACGATGAGGAGTCTGCCATCGCCGCGCAGGCTATAACGCTGGTGAAGAACGAAGGCGCCGCGCTTCCCATAAGCGGATACGACTCGAAGGCCGTCATCCTGGGCCGCGACGCGGCGGACAACGTGGCCATCGCAAACGCGATTGCAAGGCTCCAGCAGGCGGGCGTGGTGGATGCGGACGCCTATGTGGACAACGTCTCGGGTGGTCAGACCAGCGGCTCGCCCGACTCCTCCACCCGGATTACCATCGGGCACTACTACGATACGGGCACAGGCGAGGTCGACTATCCCGATGCGGTGAAGGCGGCGGTTCTGCAGGCGGATGCCGTGGTGTGCCTCTCAAAGATGTACGGGCTTACGACACTTCAGCCCAATGGGGTCATCTACCGGGGCGTGAGCGCCGTGCTGGCCGATGCCCATGCCGCGGGCGCGAAATTCGCCCTGCTGAGCGGCAACCTTCCCTACGACGCCGCGCGCTACGCCGATGCCGACGCGGTCGCGCTCGCCTACATGTGCACGGGAACGGGCATCGACCCCACCGACCGCTCGAGCGCCTCGGGCACGTCGGGCGCTTACAACGCCAACATCATCGCGGGCATCGAGTCGATGTTCGACAACGTGGCGCCCACGGGGAAGCTGCCGGTGAACATCCCCGTCATGGCTGCGGCAGACGACGGCACCATCTCCTATTCCGACGAGGTCCTCTACCAGCGTGGCCATGGCCTGGAATACCAATACCTGTTCACTTCGGGCGATGGCGCAACGCACGAGGGGGGCTCTGCGGAGGGACTCGAGTTCGTCGCCAACGGGCGTCGCGACAAGGTCGTGCGGCTGCTGGTGGACGGCGTTGTGGTCGACCCTGCGAACTACTCGCTGACTTGGGGCCCGACGAGGATCGTCCTCTCGGCGGAGTACCTGAATGCGCTCTCTGCGGGCAACCACACCCTTACGGCGGTGTACGACTACGGCGACGGCGAGTTCAGCATCGATGCCGCCTTCGTGACGACGGCCGAGCCGGTGGTGCCCGAGCCGGACGGGCCGAGCGATTCGGTGGTGCCCAAGAAGGCCGTGCCTGATCCTGCGGCGAGCAAGATTCCCAATACGTCGGATGCCACGTCGATGGTGCCGGCCGCAGCGCTCGCGCTGCTCGGCCTCGCCGCCATGATGTGCAAAAAGGTCGGGCGTTATTTCACATAAGACGGATCGGGCGCATTGGGCAAGAGGTCGCTTCGGGCGGCCTCGTCCGAAAACACCCTCTCCAGGGTCTGCCCCATCAAGCTAGCGGCATTAGGCACGGCTTCTCCGCGGCCGGCAGTTGACAATCATGAGACAAGGGGACAGGTAGCTTGTCTCATGCCCCCTTGTCCCACTAATCCCGGGTGACGTTGAACGAGCTGTTGCAGTTGTCGCAGAATACCGTGAAACTCGATCCGACATAGTCGGTAGTCGAGATTTCATGCCTGCAGAAGGGGCAATATACGTAGCTCCCGGTCCCGTCCGACCATTTGCTTCCGCCGGAGATCTGCTCGAGCTGCTCGTCGGACAGCTCGATGCCCTCCTCCTGGACCAGGGCGAAGAGCTCGTCTGTAGAGCTGGCGCTCCTGAACTTCTGCTTTTGCTCTTCGGTAAGCTGTTCGATATTCATTGGTGCTCTCCTCTCCCGCGTACTACAACTACCTACTTATACGCGCGCCGGCGCTCTTCGTCCTCTCTTTTCAGCAGGAGCTTATGAGTCAATTGGCTACGTCCCTATTGACTCATTTTCGTTAGTGGTAGAAGTTGCAATCGACGTCGTAGTCCTGGTAGCAGGTCGACCACGTGCCGCCGCCCGAGACCGCGTCCATCTGATCCTCGGTCAGCTTGATGCCCTCGCGCTTCGCGAGCGCCAGGAGCTCCGCCGTCGAGGTGCACGCGCGCGCCTCCTGCTTCAGCTCGTCGGAAAGCCCCTCGATGTTCAGTTCCTTGAGGTCCATGATCAACTCCCTGTCGCATGGTGGGCGGACGAGATATTTATACCGCTAGCAAGATGGGGGAGACCGCTCCCTTGTATCATTTTCGGTAGCACGTACGCTCGGGCGACCACGGAATGGCAGGTGTTGCACATGCGCTTCGTCGACAACAGCGGGCTCAAGTCGCTCAGCTCCCGCGGGGGAGGTCCTTGGCAGCTGAGCGACGAGCTGCTGCTCCGGACGAACTGGTACGGATCCCCCCTCCGCTCGGAGAGGGAAGCGCAGGAGCTCTACGAGGTGTACGCCGCCACGTTCGCCGCCGGCGCCGGAACGCCCGAGCCCTATGAGGTCGTGCGCGTGCCGGACGGCTATGGGGTGATAGTCGAGTACGTGAAGGGCATCGCGGAAGCCAGCCACCTCATCCTGGGGAGCGTCACCTATGAGGAGGCTGCAGCCGACCTCGTCAACATCGCGAAGCGCATGCATGCGCACACGATGCACGCGGGAAGGGACTGGAAGGCCAGCTTCCTGGACAAGGCGCGCCTCATCCAGCCGACGCACCCGGAGTGGGCCACGGGGGACCTGGTGGACCTCGTCGAGTCAATCCCCGACTCGAGCTGCCTGCTCCATGGCGACCTTCACGTTGGCAACATCGTCATCCGCAAGGGGGACCTCGCCATCATCGACGTCGAGGGCGCCGGCTACGGGAGCCCCCTCTTCGACCTCGCCGTGGCGCGTTCGAGCATCATGTCGCCCAGATGGGACGAGGTCGCCCTGGACATCGGGCGAGAGGGGAGGCTGCAGAGCCTGCGCAGCGTGATGTGGGACGCCATCCTCAAGAGGTACTTCGCGGACGCAGGCGCCGACGAGCTCGCCGCGATTGACGCCCAGCTCGAGCAGCTCTACCTGCTCTGGGGGACGATTCCCTCGATGTAAATGTGACAAAGGGGACAGTCCCCAATGTCATGACAAAGGGGACAGTCCCCAATGTCATGACAAAGGGGACAGTCCCCAAGTGTCACGCGAAGTCGCGAAGCCGGCGGATGACGGGCGCTTGTGAGGTCGGGGTATAATCACCATGTTGGAAAGCGGCACGCAAGGAGAGGCCCTATGGACATCATCACGAAGGTTGACGGCGCGAATGCGACTCTGCAGCTCATCGGCAACCTCACCGTCGCAGCGGCGCCCCGCCTGGAGGCCGCCTTCGCCGAGCTCGCCGACGACGTGCTGAACATCACCCTGGACCTCACCCAGCTCGACTACGTTGCCTCCGCCGGCCTGCGCGTTATCGTCTCCAAGGAGAAGCGCCTGCGGGCGGCGGGCGGCGGGCTGCTCCTCACGCACCCGAACGAGGAGGTCATGGAGGTCTTCGACGCCACTGGCCTCATCGACATCCTCAAGATCGAGCAGTAGCCCAGCTCGCACCCGCGCCGCGCCCCAGGCGGCGGCCCCATCAGTCCCAGTGCTCGGTGATGATGGTCACGTTGGCCACGCCCTCGCGCAGGTACTCCACCTCATCCATGAACTTCTTCGTCATGACGAGCCCCAGCCCGCCCACGCTGGCATCCTCGATGTTCTCGGGACGGCTCGGGTCCTCGTGCGCGAGCGGGTTGAACGGGCGCCCGTCGTCGCTGATCTCCACCACGATCGCGTTCGGGCTGGTCTGGTGGGTGAAGTGGATACGCAGCGGCCCCGGCTCCTCGGGCGTGGCATCGGGGTAGGCGTAGCTCGCGACGTTCACCACCAGCTCCTCGATCGAGACGAGCACGTGGTTTGCGACGCTGCGCGGGCAGCCCGTCTCGGCCACCAGCGGCCGGATGAAGCGCTCGATCTCCTCGAAGCTGTCGAGGCTCGCCGTCGTCACCAGCGAGGCGCCGTGCTCGGGTGGCATGCCGTACTTGAGGGCGAGCATGGTGATGTCGTCGGACTGCTCGGCGCCGCTTGCCCAGCCGGCCAGCTCGCCGCGAAGCGAGCGCAGCAGACGCCGCGGGTGCAGCTCGGCATGGGCCCCCAGGAACTCCTCGAGCCGCTTGTTGCCATAGCGCCGCCCGGTCTCGTCGAAGGCCTCGTTCACGCCGTCCGTATAGGCGAAGAGCACGTCGCCGGGGGAGAGCTGCACCTCGAACTGCTTGTACTCGATCCAGTCGAACGAGCCCATATAGGTGCCGGAGCGGTTCTTGAGCCACGTCCACGCGCCGTCGTGCATGAGGAGCGGCTTGTTGTGGCCGGCGTTGACGTAGGAGAGCATGCCCGTCTTGTGGTCGAGCACGCCCGCGAACACCGTCACGAACATCTCGGCCTCGTTGCCCGTGCACAGGCTACGGTTCGCCGCCTGCATCGCCAAGTTCGAGAACGCGGCCTTCGCGAAGCAGACGAAGACCGTCGAGGACGTTCCCGCGATCGACCACGACTGGGGCGCGCCCGAGTACACGTGGGCCATCGACAACGAGACGATTTACGCCGAGCGCACCTGCAAGCGCGACAGGGATCACTCCGAGAACGAGACCGCGAACGTGAGCTCCGAGGTGACGACGCCCGCCACCTGCACCACCAAGGGCAAGACCACCTACACGGCCACGTTCACGAACCCCGCCTTCGCCAAGCAGGAGAAGACGCTGGAGGACGTCCCCGCGCTGAACCACGACTGGGGCGAGCCCAGCTACGAGTGGTCCGCCGACAACAAGAGCGTCACCGCCACGCGCACCTGCAAGCACGACGCGTCCCACGTCGAGACCGAGACGGCCGAGGCCAGCTCCAAGGTGACCAAGCAGCCGACCTGCGAGGGCAAGGGCAAGACCACCTACACCTCGGCGGCCTTCGAGAACGCGGCCTTCACGGTGCAGACCAAGACCGTCGAGGACGTCGACGCGCTCAACCACGACTGGGGCGAGCCGACGTACGACTGGTCCGACGACAACAAGACCGTCACCGCCACGCGCACCTGCAAGCGCGACGCGGAGCACGTCGAGACCGAGACCGCCGACGCCAGCTCCGAGGTCACCAGGGAGCCCACCGTCGAGGCCGAGGGCGAGACCACCTACACCGCGACGTTCACGAACCCGGCCTTCGCCAAGCAGACGAAGACTGAGCCCATCCCGAAGCTCATCGAGACCATCACGCTCAGGCTCATCGGCTCCTCGCTCGACGGCGACGAGATCTTCGAGCCCTACGTGGTGGACATCCCGAAGGGCGGCTCCGTCGCCGACATCGACCACGACACCTTCGCGGACATCTACGACCACTTCATTGGCGAGGACTACAGGTACCAAGGCATGTTCCGCGTCATGTCCAAGCCGCTGGCCGAGTTCGGCAGCTGGCAGGCGGTCCGCGAGGAGGACGAGGCCCAGTTCGGCAAGAGCCGGAACGAGGACACGACGCTCTACGTGGCGATCGCGAAGTACGTCGACGCCATCGAGCTCTCGGTGGAGGCGCCCACCTGCGGCACCGAGGTGAAGGTCGACGGGAAGCAGCAGCAGAACGCGCCGGCCATCACCGTGGGCGAGAACACGCACATGCCGGTGGCCGCCAAGTCCATGAACCCGATGTGGCTGGTGCCCGACACCATGCCGAGGGAGCCCTTCGAGGGCACCATCGAGGCGGGGGAGACCTACCGCGCCACCGTCGAGCTCACCGTGCCCGACTTCGGCTACACCTTCG
>CACZNT010000089.1 GCA_902782635.1 uncultured Coriobacteriaceae bacterium | reverse complement strand
TGCCCGCGCTCCGCTCAGGACGACACGTAGTTGCCCGCGCTCCGCTCAGGACGACACCATCAGCACTCAGGAGCTGCGCCAGCGCGACTCGAGGTCCATCACCTGGAGCTCCCAGTTGCGCCGATTGCCCTTCACCACCGTATCCAGGATGACCCCGCAGATGAGCAGCGCCGCGGCCAGGCCGCAGAAGGCCACCGCCATGATGGCCGTCGGCAGGCGCTCCACCAGGCCCGTCGCCTGGAACTCCCACACCACCGGAAGGCCGAGGGCAAGCCCCACCACGGCGGAGATGCACGCCAGGATGAGAAAGAAGCCCAGCGGCTTGTAGTCTTTGAGCAGCGAAAAGATCATCTTCAGCACGCGCATGCCATCGGGGATGGTGTCCAGCTTCGACTCCGAGCCGGCCGGGCGGTCGCGGTACTCGATGGGCACCTGCGCGATGCGCCAGCGCTTGTCCACCGCGTGGATCGAGAGCTCGGTCTCAATCTGGAAGCCGTCAGAGAGCACGGGCAGCGTCTTGGCGAAGATGCGGTTGAAGGCGCGATACCCCGTCATCACGTCGTCGTAGGAGAAGCCGTAGAGGGTCTTGATGAGCCAGCGCACGAGGCTGTTTCCGAAGCCGTGGAAGGCGCGCTTGTTCTCCGAGCCGTACTCGCCGCCGGAGATGCGATCGCCCACCACATGGTCGGCCGTGCCATCGAGAATGGGCGCGATCACGGCATGGACATTCTCGGCCGGATAGGTATCGTCGCCGTCGACCATCACGTAGCAGTCGGCATCGATGTCGCGCAGCATCTGGCGCACGACGTTGCCCTTGCCCTGGCGCGGCTCGGCCACCACGATGGCGCCATGCTCGGCCGCGATCTCGGAGGTGCGGTCGGAGGAGTTGTTGTCGTAGACGTAGATGTCTGCCTCGGGCAGCTCGCGGCGGAAGTCGTCCACCACCTTGCCCACGGTTTGCTCCTCGTTGTAGCAAGGCACGAGGACGGCGATCTTCTGGGACACGAGAACCTCCCGAACTGGCTGCGCGCGAGACGCATCATGACAACTGCCTATTGTGCCACATACTCCCACTGCGCGCTGCGCCCCACCGGCACTGCTATGCTTGTATGGCGGAAAGCGAGGAGCGCAAACGATGTCGACAGCGATGCACATGGCCAAGCAGGACGAACGAGGCCTCTCGCCGCTCGTCATCGTCTTCTGCGCCCTCTCGTCGTTAGCCTGCGCGCTCTACCTCGAACTCTTCCATGGCACTGTCCACCTACATCGAACGGGACTGACCGCCGGCCTCAACTACAGCCAGGATCCGGCGACGCTCCTGCGCCCGCTTGGCATTGTCGCCGCGATCTCCATCGTGCTCTTCGTGGCGATGCTCGTGCTGGCAGCGCGGCGCAGCCTGCTCGACACGCTCCACCAATACCGCCTTCCAATTGCTCTAATCATCGTTGCAGCCTGTACCTTCCTGCGCCTCTCAGGTTCCTCCATCGCGATGTGGAGCTGGCCACTTGGCACCGAGGATTTCCAAGGCACCCTCTTCGGCGTGCCGCGCATCATCCGGACCGACGAGTGGACCGTCTTCACACCCTTCTCCATCTCGCAGGCCACCTCAGGCTTTAAGGCCATCTCGCCTATCCTGCGAGGTGGCGGCACCGACGTCACCATGGTCTACGCCCAGCCGTCATGGGCCCTGGCAACGCTCTTCCGTCCCTTCCTATGGGGCTACCTCGCGCTGGGCGCCGAGCATGGCCTAGCCTTCTTCTGGACGGCACGGCTCGCCGCACTAGCGCTCGTCGCCTATCAACTTGGCCTGATGGTGGCAGACGGACGTCGCTCGCTTGCCGCAGCACTCGCCATGTTGGTGTGCGGAGCGGGAGCCATACAGTGGTGGTTTGCCGTCAATGGCACAGCCGAGCTCATCATCTTCGGTGGCGGCCTCGTGCTGGCCCTCGAACGTCTCCTTCACGCTCGCACGACCCCCGCTCGCTGGGGTTGGTCGGCCCTTCTAGCCTGGCTGCTCCCCTGCTATGCATTCATCCTCTATCCGGCCTGGCAAGTGCCCTTCGTATATGTATTCGCCGCAATGGGGATTTGGGTGATCGTCCGCTGGGCAGGAGAGACGCCCAGGGACGAGCGGGGGCCGCAGCTCAAGTCCTGCTCTATGCCACTCGTCATCTGCACGCTCATTGCAGGAGGCCTTGCCGCCTTCGCGATGGTGTCCTCCTGGGATGCGATTCGCGCGGTGATGGAGAGCGCCTACCCGGGACGTCGCGTCGAGACGGGAGGGGGTCTCCTGCCGGAGCTCGTCGAGGGCAGCACCGCCCTCATGACCTCCGTCAACTCTGACGTGTTCGCACCCAACGTAGTCGAGGCTGCCGCATTCTTCGGCCTCATGCCAGCTGGCATTGCCTTTGGAGTCGCTCGCGGCATCCGCAGGCACGATGTCCTGTCCATTGCGCTCGGACTTGCCTGCGCTGCCATGCTCGCCTATGGCCTCGTCGGCTTTCCCGAGCCGCTGGCCCGGGTAACGGCCCTTTCCAACGTCACCTCTTCGCGCCTGATGCTGCCCCTAGGCTTTGCCGACGTTGCGCTGCTGATGCGCGGCATTGCTCAGGGTGACGACCGTATGCCGCGACGCCTGCCACTGGCCGGGCGCACATGCGGGGCAGTCGCCGCCTCCCTTGCCTTTTCCATCGCGGTTGTCTTCCTTGGGCGAGCATACAACCCCTTGATCATGAACCGCTGGGGCTGCCTCATTTCCGGCATCGCGGCAATGCTGCTCGCCCTATCGGCCACGCTGCCAGGCGACGCCCTCGAGCACTTGCGTGCGCCCCGCGGCACGCTGGTGCTCGCTGCCAGCGCCATCGTGCTTCTTGGCGGCGCATGCGTAAACCCAGTGCAGCAGGGAACAGCAGCTCTTACCCAAAGCGATTTCTACCAAGCTGTGAGCAGCATCTCTGCAGATGACCCAGAGGCGCGCTGGATTGGCGATGACGTCTACGTCTCGCAGGCATGCGCTGCGGCAGGCGCCCCCACCATCACCACCATTCACACCTATCCGGCTCATGAGCTGTGGGCAGCACTCGACCCCTCGGGCGAGCAGGCCGATACCTACAATCGGTACGCTCACATCGAGGCAATCCCCACGCGGGGGAAGACGGAGTTTGAGCTCGTCTTCCTCGATGATTTCGAGCTGCACCTCAATCCTGACGATGCCGACAAGCTCGGCGTTCGCTACTGGGCATCTTACGAGGACCTCGCGAGCTGGGATACAGATCGAACCGCCTTCGTGCCCATAGCCGAGGCTGGGCCCCTCACCATCTACCGCCTCGATGCCAAATAGCAGACAGTCGGATTGCTGACAGGCCCAAGATCTGTCAATTACTTCCGCCGCCCTATGGTAGATGACGCTCCCTAGAGGCCATTGCGACAAGTGCCGCCCAAGCTGAGTGGCAGCGCAAGGAGAAGCGGTGCAAGATACATAAGGTTGATGGCATAGCGTGGCTGCGGGGCGGGGACCAGCAGCAGCACGAGGACACTCACGAAGAGCGGCGCCAGCGCGAGGGCAGCATCCGGGTTGCGGCGCAAGAGGCAAAGCGCAATTGCGAGCAGGGGCAGCAGGCACGCATAGGTGCGCAGCGACATGAGCTGTCCCACAATCGGCAGCGAATGCGCCGCCTGCAGGATGCCTGACACCTGGTCTTGCCCGGGCGTCGACGGAGCGCCCTCACCAGGCTGCCAGGGCGGGTATTCCGCAAGGACGTCGTTGCCGCCGTACTCCGCCCAGCCCCAGCGCAGGCAGGGCAGGTTCACGCAGAGCACGTCGTCCATGAAGTAGGACCGCAGGTACCCCACTCCGCGCAGATACGAGCCGGGGAAGAGAAAGGCCTGCTTGAACCACGTGAGCAAATACCCCACCCGATCGAAACGCGTCGAGGACCTGATGTACGCCCGATCCTTCACGGAGTCGGAGCTTTCGAACGACAGGGCAGATACGGCCTCGTCGATGTCGAGAACGCGCGAAATTGCCGTCTTGTCGCCCTGGCTCATCTCATCAAGGTGTTCCTTGCACGCGACGGCTGTCTGATGCAGGGGAACGGCAAGCATTTCCTGCGGGCCTCCAGGCGCTACGCGCAGTGCAGGATAGACCACTCCCTGCACAACCAGGAGCACAACGATGGCGAGCGCCGCGGCCTGCATCGCAATTTGCCTGCGCAGGCGAGGATGAGCGACGAAGGCGATTCCCAGGCACACGAGCTCGATGTAGACGAGAGTCTTCCGCAGGAGTGCCCCGAGGACGCCGGCCATTAGGAAGGCCATCCACTTCCATGCTGGCCAGCCATCGTCAACGTAAAGGTCGGTATAGAGGATTGCCCAAAAGATGAACCAGGGCATTGAGAGCAGGTCTTTCACCAGCTCGACCGACATCGCCCCAAAGCAGGGCACAAGGCAGTAGAACGCGAGTGAGCCCCAGCCAAGAACCGGATGAGCTCCCAGGCGGTCGGAGATGTAGCAGACGAGGACGGCGAGAGCGAGAGCGATCATAGCATCCTGAAACCATAGGGCGAGGTGGAGACCAGCGGCATCGCCGCCCAAGTAGGTACGCCCTAGCCAATCGAAGAAACCGAAGACGAGGGTCGCCAGATAGGGATGATGGTCACTTGCAGCAAAGCCCTGGAGCGACGCGCCGGATGAGGGGTCAAAGACGGGATACCCCCGAGCCCAGAGAATCTGAACGACGGTATCGGGTCCGACGTAAACGGGAGCGCATGCAAGGATGTACGGCGTCCACGAAGCCAGAATCACCAGAGCGAGGCCACATACCCAGCCAGGTGTCAGCCGCGGAATCGGCACAATCGCCATGGAAGGTTCCCTGTGACCCAGCTGCATTCCGGCACCCTGTCTACAAATCGCACTTTCTCTGGTGATTGCCATGATACCCCGCAGGCAGCGCCCGGAGCGTTTCAGCCGAAGGAGCGCGGATGATGCTGCCGATCGGTAGTCCTGCGTCAGGGTGCGACAATAGGGTGCCCGGCCGAACGTCCCCCGCTAGCTGTGTTGGCTGGCTATGGCCAGGGAGCAGAAGGTCGACCAACGCTCCGTGCGGGCTATAATGCGCGCATGGCCGATACTCCGCAAAAACTCACGAACGACACCCCCCAGCCTAAGCGCGCATCCCTCGTGGCAGTCGTGCCGCTCTCGTTTCTCGCCGTCTTTGGCTCCACCCTGATCTTTGCCGAGCAATGGCTCTTCAACACCTGGGACGAGCTCACCACCGATGAGATCATCTGGCACCTGGCAGCTCCGCTCGAGGGCACCGACACCTACACCATCACGGAATTCCTCACCGGGTACCTCCCCTACCTCCTGCTGCTCATCGCAGCGCTCGTCGGCATCGTCATTCTCGGATACCGCCGCGGCAAGTTGGCGCACGCCGGAACGCTCGTTGCCGCAATAAGCCTGACGCTCATCGGATGCGCACTCTACGATTTCTACCAGCAAGCGGGCATAGCAGAGTACCTCGCTGCCGCTGACGGTAGCCAGCCCGACTTCATCGAGCAGTATTACGTCGACCCGCGCGAGACGAGCATCGCCTTCCCCGAGCAGAAGCGCAATTTGGTGTACGTCTTCCTCGAGAGCATGGAGATAACCTGCGCCGATGAGGCCAACGGGGGCGCCTTCGATTTCAACTGCATTCCCGAGCTTGCCGAGCTCGCATCCGAAGGAGAGAATTTCTCCGGCGAGAGCGGCGTGCTCAATGGTGCCATCACGCTGCCCGGCTCAAACTGGACGATGGGGGCGATGTTCGCGCAGACCTCTGGTGCGCCGCTCAAGCTGGCCGTGGGCGGCAACGAAGCCGCCTCTCTGAAGTCGTTCTTCCCAGAGATGGTCACGCTGGGCGATATCCTCGAGGAGCAGGGGTATCGCCAGGAGCTGCTCATTGGCTCGGAGGCCCAGTTTGGCGGACGCGACCTCTACTTTGCCGAGCATGGCAACTACGACATTCTCGACTACGACTATGCCATCGACCAGGGTTGGGTGAACGCAGACGATCGCGTGGGTTGGGGATACCAGGACATGGACCTCTTTCGCTTCGCCCGCGAGCAGCTGGGCGAGCTCGCGGCGGGCGAGCTGCCCTTCAACCTCACGATGCTCACGGTGGACACGCATTTCGAGGACGGAATGCCCTGCCCGTTGTGCACCTATGATTTCGAGGGCAACCAATATGCCAACGTGCATGCCTGCTCGAGCCGACAGGTGGCGGAGTTCGTGCGGTGGATCCAGGAGCAGGACTTCTACGAGAACACCACGGTCGTTCTCTGCGGCGACCACATCACCATGGACCGCGACTTCTACCAGGGCGTGCCCAGCGATTACCAGCGCAAGTGCTACACGTTGGTTCTGAATGGCGCCGCCGAGGTGGCCGATCCCGCCCGCGAGCGAACCTACTCCACCTTCGACCTCTTCCCCACCACGCTGGCGGCCATGGGTGCAAAGGTACAGGGAGGTCGCCTCGGATTGGGGGTCGACCTCTATGGAAGCAAGGACACCATCCTAGAGAGGCGGGGAATATCCGTCTGCGCACCAGCGCTTGCCCGCATGTCGTTCTTCCTCGAGCAGTTTGGCACGAACGTGGGACTCGACGAGAAGACGCTCGAGGCATTCGCCGAGGAGGCGCGTCTCCATTTCGAAGATGATGGCAAGGGCGGGCTCAAGCTCATGCTCTACCCATGCAACCACCTCAGCCTGAGCCTGCTCGACGCTGCGTGGGTCGAGATCGCGGATGATCGTACGCCGAACACCTACCGCGTTGCCCTGGAGCCCGTCGCTGCCGGGGCGGACACCAACGGCTACCGCTGCGAGGCAAGGACGAGCTACTCGCAAAGGGACGTACCCCACCTCACGGTAGAGGCCTATGTGGATGCTGGCGAGTTCGAGAGCTACCCTGTGGCGACGTTGGAGGATGCGTAGCAGCGGGTAAGCGCGGGCTCGGTGGAGGAGCTGCGGGCGCTGGGTTGGCCAGCATTGGCGCAGTGGGCATGTTAGCTCACCATTGGGAAGGCAGTTCACTCGCGAAAGGACGCCCACGACCATCTCTCTGATAGGATTGTTCGGTCATTCCCCATATGTTTGGAGCTCCGTGATCATCATTCGCAACATCGCAGTATGTGCTGCCGCAGTGCTCTGGCTCCTGCTGCTTGGCGACGGCAAGTCCGATTCCTTTGGCAGCGTATATATGCTCCAGGCGCTCCTGGCCGCAGGCTATGCCGCCATTCCGCTTCTCCCGGGCACCGGCACTGCCCTCAACAAGCCGGAGAAGGTCGTGCTTCTCGTGCTGGGTCTTCTCTTCGCCATCTCAACCGAACTTGCGAACCTGCTCATCCAAGCACCTGTCTGGATTCGCATTGTCCGCCTCCTCGCAGGCTTCATAGTGGGATTTGCGCAGGCACGCCTCCTCTACGAGGCGTATCGATGCCTGGCAACGATCTCTACTACCACCCATGCCAGCCATCTCAAAGAGGGGTCTAAGGGCATTCGCTTTGCACCTACTTATGCAGCCACGTTTGCCGTATGCCTCATCGTCTACCTTGCCTACTTGATCCTCTGCGACTGGCCGGGATCGCTAACGGTCGATAGCCTTAACCAACTCGCTCAGGTCATGAACGGCTCTTACTCAAACCATCATCCCTTCTGGCACACGATGCTCATCCGTCTTTGTCTTACGGCAGGAATGACCGCAACAGGATCGCTTGAGGGGGGTGTTGCCTACTACAGCATCATGCAGGCAGTTTTAGCCTCCGCAGTCTTTGCCTATGCCGTCGCCACCCTCATGCAGGCGCGCGTGCACCCAGCATTTGTCGTCATCGCACTGGCTGCCTGCGCCGTCCTCCCCTACAACATCGCATACAGCGTGACCATGTGGAAAGACATCCCCTTTGGATTGTCCGTCCTGCTATTCGTTGTTGCCCTCGTGCGCTCGATTGACGATATGGGGACCAGCGGCATCGCAAACTACGCCATGCTGTTTCTTGGGGTCTTGGGAACCGCGCTGCTCCGAAACAACGGAACCTATGTTGCCCTGGCATTTGCGCTGCTCCTCGCCCTTCGCATGGTTCGAAGAAACCTCTCCATCGTAATCAGCGTGAGCGGAGCCCTCGCCCTCGCGCTGCTGCTACGCGGCCCCGTTCAGGCCACCTTCGACGTAGCGCCTACTGAGGCATACGAGTCCCTTTCGATACCCCTGCAGCAGATGGCCCGTACGGCAAAGATGCATGAGCTATCCCATGAGGAGACGCTTGAACTCGAAAAGGTCTTTCCTGTTGAAAAGGCAGTGGAGGCCTACAATCCATGGCTTTCGAATCCTGTCAAGTGGATGACGAATGCCGATTACATCAATGCGCATCCCCTTGAGTTCGCCTCTCTATGGGCGCGCCTCGGACTCAAGCATTCGCTCACCTACCTGGAAGCGTGGGTCGCGCAGACACGCGGATACTGGCATGGGGGCTATGACTACTGGATTTGGGCAGAAGGAATCGATGAGAATGGTCTGGGCCTCGTCAGCAGCCCGGGGGTTGGGGCCATGTTCGCGACCGGCTATTTCCAGCTCTTCACGCTCCCACCCCTCAACATCCTCCTCAGCATAGGGGTGCATACGTGGGCGCTGCTCTACCTGTTCGTCTTCTCCATCCTGCAGCGAAGGGAATCCCTGGCGCTTGCGTCGCTCATCCCGCTTCTCGTCATAGCCACCCTCCTAGTGGCAACCCCCGTGGCCTACGAGTTTCGCTATGCCTATAGCACATTTACGACGCTCCCCTTCCTCATCGCCTACGTTTCGGCACGGCAATCCGCTAACGACCTGACGAAGAAGCGGCCTCTCGACAGCCCCCTCGTTAATAAGCAGGCATATGACCACTCGTGAGCCCATGCGGTGAGGCGGCGTACGCTAGCTCGCCAATGCTAGACTGTTCTCTACTGCTTTCTGCAGTGCTGCCGGAAAGGACGTTATCGTTTGAGCAGGTCGCCCGCACATTTCTCCACAAGCCCCCTCGCCGAGCAAGGCGAGACGAGCGGCGCACTCCCCCTCGTGGCCACGCTCATTGGCCTTGCGCTCATCGCCGGCTTCGGCGCGATGTCATTCATTGCCACTCATGACGTGCGCACCATCGCCCTGGCGGGCATCGGCGTCATCGTCTGCGCGGGCCTCTGGCTTGCCGTCCAAAGGCTGCACCTGAGTCTCGAGCATGCGGTCTTCCCCATCCTGCTCGTGCTCCTCTGCTCGGCCTATTCGCTCTTCTTCCCCATATCGACCGTGCCCGACGAGGGGTACCACTTCATGCACGCATACTCCTTTGCCAATCGCATGCTCCCCGACGCCGCTGACGATTTCATGCGCTCGGAGGACCTCGCCTTCCTCATGGACACTTCTCTCTCCGGCGGCAGGGTCAACCACGGGCGCATCGACGCCTCGACGGTGGACGACCTGCGCTGGGACGCGCTCGCGCAGAAGTTCGAGCTGACGGGAGACGGCCTTCCCGAGACCACCTACCCCGACCTGGAGTATGCCTTCAACCCCTCTGCCGACCTGCCGCAGGTGCGGCTTCCGGCCGCCGCCGGCATCTTGCTGGCGCGCCTGCTCGACCTCGGCGCGATCCCCCTCTTCTATCTGGGGCGCTTCACCAACCTCCTGGCGATATCGCTGGTTATCGCCCTGGCCATTCGCCTTGCGCCCTTTGGGAAGACGCCCCTGATGGTGGTGAGCCTGCTGCCCATCAGCCTCCAGCAGTTTGGCTCGTACTCCTACGACGGGCCCATCATCGCGCTCGCCTTCCTCTTCCTAGCGCTCGTCCTGCGCGCGATTCAGGCCGAGCGCATGAGCATCCCCCTTGCCGTATCGATGCTCCTTGTGGGATCGCTCCTGACGCCTGCGAAGGTGATCTACGCCGTGCTGCTCCTCGCCGTGCTGATGATTCCCAACGATCGCTTCCCCAACAAGAGCGTGGCCCTTGCCTTCAAGGCCTTGGTGATCGTGGTGCCGCTCGCATTGGCACTCCTCAATCGAGGCAGCCACATCGAGGGGCTGGCCGACCTCGAGGGTCCCCTCAGCGCCTCCAGCTACGTGCGGCGCTGGAACACGAACCTGGGAGGCTACGAGTACGGCCGGTTCTACAGCCTCTCCGACTTCCTGGAGAATCCGCTGCTGCTCGTCTACATCCTGTCCAAGAGCGCCATCTCGTCGCTGGGCCTCTACGTGGGATCGGCCGTGGGGTCGCTGCTCGGCAACATGGAAGCGTCCATCGCGCTTCCCGCCCACCTCTGGATCCCGCTTGCCCTGCTCGCGATCGCCGCGATCCTCGCGCCCGAGGGCGACGACTTCCAGCCCACCCTCCCCCAGCGCCTCATGCTGCTCGCCGTAGCCGTGCTCACCATTGGCGGCTCCATGGCCGCCATGCTCTTGGGCTGCACCTTCAAGGGAGAAAGCATCATCAAGGGCGTCCAGGGGCGCTACTTCCTCCCTGCGCTCCCCTACCTCCTCCTCGGGCTTCGCCCCAAGATCCCCCGGCCTCCCGCCGAGACCCCCTTCGCGTTGGTATCATTGCTCGCGAGCGCCACCTTCGTCGTCCTCGGCCACATCGCGATGGTCGTCATAAGCACCTGAGAGCTCTGACGGGAACTGCCTTGCCGCACCATTACGCCATCTTCTCCGCCCATTTCGCACCCCACCCCGGAGGCATCGAGACCTTCACGGCCGGCCTTGCCAGCCAGCTCGCGCGCGAGGGCGATTCCGTCGAGGTGGTGACGATGCGCCTCTCGGATCAAGACGGGGAGAAGGAGGCTCTTGAGGATGGCGTGCGCGTGTGGCGCCTGCCATGTCGCCCGCTCATGAACGGACGGCTCCCCATTACGCGCAAGTCCGCGCGCTACCGGGAGCTGATGGACGAGCTGGCCGCCGCCGGTGTGGATCGCGTCCTGGTGAACGCCCGCTTCTACGCCCATTCCGTCGAGGCCCTGCGCTTCGCCCGGCGCATCGGCGCCCCCGCGGTGGTGCTCGACCACGGCACCGACTACCTCACGCTGGGCAACCCGATCGAGGACCTCGCCCTCGTGGCCTACGAGCATGCGATGACGGCCATCGACAAACGCTACCACCCCACCTTCGCGGGCATCTCGAGGGCGAGCACGAGGCACCTCAGGCGCTTCGGCATCAATACGGACATCGTCATCAACAACGCCATCGACGCCGAGGGCTTCAGGTCCCAGGCCTCGACGCGCGACTTCCGCCATGAGCTCGGCCTTGGGGACGCACAGAGGCTCGTCGCCTTCGTCGGGCGTCTTGCACCCGAGAAAGGAGCGCTGCCCTTAGCGCAGGCAGCCGACACCCTTGGGTCAGATTTCGTAGTCGCACTGGCTGGAGACGGCGCGCAGCGCGACGATATCGAGCGCCTCGCCCTGCCAAACGTACATCTGCTGGGCGCACTTGACCGCCCCGACCTCTCTGCGCTGCTCAGCCAGGCAGATTGCTTCTGCCTTCCCACTCGGTCAGAGGGTTTCTGCACCTCATTGCTCGAAAGCAGCGCATGGGGTCTACCTGCGGTCATCCCCCATGTTGGGGGCGTTGATGAGATTCTGGGCATTCCTCCCATATGTGGCAGTTTGCTTCCCAACCTCGATTCGGCTTCCATCGCACGCGCGATAATCGAGGCAATCGACACGAGCACGCCAGGAAGACGCCAAATCCTTGCGGAGCACATTGCCGACAAATGCTCTTGGAAACAATCGACTCAGGCTCTTAGCGAAGCCTACAGCTAGAATCATTCCAAGCAACTACAGGTAAGGCAGAGGAGAACCGCACCCATGGCCGACAGCACTTATGATCGCCATCCCGAAGCGCTCGAGCGTCTCCAGGCAGTTTTGCTCGAAGTTCTAGTCGCCATAGACGAGCTATGCCGCAAGAACGACATCACCTACTTCATTGATGGCGGCACGACATTGGGCGCCGTGCGCCATGGCGGCTTCATCCCCTGGGACGACGACATCGATGTTGCCATGCCTGCGGAAGACTACCTTCGCTTCATCGAGATTGCTCCCAGGGAGCTTCCCGCGGGCTTCAGCTTGAGCACCACCACGCAAACACCCGGCCAGTCGGCCCTGTGGGCCAAGGTTACAAAGGATGGCACGCGCATGATAGATCGCGATGCGCAGATGGCTGGCTGTGCGCAGGGCATATTTGCGGACATATTCCCCTACATCCGTCTTGATGCCGATTCCGCCAAGGCGCAGCGCCAGTATCGCAAGGCGATCTTCTGGCAGCGGATGTCCTATCTCCACCACATCGCCCGCCCCTTTCGCGTCGTGACGGGACCTCACGGTGCCATCAAGGGGCTTGCCTGCACGCTTGCCCACCACACCATCGCACGCGCCTACACGCCCAAGGCGATGCTGGGGATGTACCAATCGACCTTCTTCTGCGAGAATCCCGGGCCGATCTGGACCAACCCTTCAGGAGTCAAGCTCTACGAGCATGCCGACGAGACGCTCTTCCCCGTGCAGGAGATCGGCTTTGCCGGAAAGAGCTTCTTCGCCCCACGCGACCTCGACACCTACCTGCACACCATTTACGGCGACTACATGCAGGTGCCCCCACCCGAGCAGAGGCGCACGCATACGCCGCTCATACTCGACTTCGGCGATGGCGTTAACGCCGTGGCGCAGTGAGGGAGCTGCGAGCCTAAACCCTATTGAGCAGCGCACCCAAGCGCATGAGGGCGTCGGCGCCAAACGCGGGCAGCTTGACGTCCCGACTGGCGGCCAGCCTCAGCCGGGCGGCCGGCGAATGCGGTGCCGAGGCGACGAGCTCGAAGAAGGTCGCATCCCCCTCGTCCATGCGCGACGCATACCCCTCCAGGAAGAGCGCAGCCGTGCGGGCGAAGACGTGCTCCGCCTCATGGGCGAGATTTGCGGCGGCAGCGGCGGCATCGCCCGCGCTCGCATAGGTTTGCCGAGTTGCCCCCACTGTCTGGCTGGCGTGAATCCTCCTGCGCGAGAGCGAGGTGCCGTAGTCGGCTATCACACGACCGCAGAAGCGGGCGACCATGTGCACCCAAGTGTCGTGCAAACGCGGCCACTCGGCGGGGCGGTACGACCTCAAGAGCATCAGCAGCTCGCGATTGAACACCATCGCGCAGCCGTTCACCCAGTTCCTCAGCAGGAGCGTGCGCGGCTGGCTCTCGCAGGAGGCGAAGCGGGCAATCTCCGGCCACTCGCGCTCTCCGTCGAAATTGGTGACGTCGGAAAAGTACAGGGTGGGAGCACCCATCGCACCGGCGTCCTCGATGGCACGCGCGGCGCAGATGAGCTTCTCGGGATGCCAGATGTCGTCTTGGTCGGAGAAGGCGAAGAGGTCGTGCCCGCAGGCGCTGTCCTCATACACCATCTGCATGAAGTTCTCGCCCACGCCCTTCCCGGCCTCGTTCTGCGTGGCGATGACATTCGCGTGATTGCGTGCAAGCTCCTGCAAGAGCTCCCACGTGCCATCCGTCGAGCAGTCGTCGCAGATGCGCAGCACGACATCCACGTCCCGCTGGGCGAGGATGCTCTCGACCTGCTCCTCCACATGGGCCGCCCCGTTGTAGGTGGCCATCATGACGAGGGCATGCGGCCTGGCATCACCGCCCATGCTCTGCCCAATCGGCGAGGAGCCGCTCGTACATCTCCTCAAGCCCGACCGTCGCCTGCCAGCCGAGCGCACCCAGCGCCGAGGTGTCCAGGCGCAGGACGCTGCCTTTCCTGAAGCGGCGTGCGGCCTCGGGGTCGATGTTCACCACTACCTTGCAGGCGCCGTTCCCGAATCGCTCCGACACCATGTCTGCCATCTCGCGCACCGAGCAGAACGACGCGTCGTTGGCGGCGTTGTATGCCCGACCGGCCTCGCCGCGCGCGGCTGCCACGAGGAGGGCGGCGACGGCATCGGAGACGTAGAGGTAGGAGTTGCGCTTCGAGCCGTCGGTGAGCAGCACGATGTCGCGCCCCTCGCTCGCGCAGCGGGCGAACTCGGCAAACACGCGCCTGTCATCGTGCGCGACGCCCGGCCCCATGGTCTGCACCAGGCGCACGACGCAGGCGGCCACCCCACGCTCGGAGGCATACGCGGCGCAGAGCGCCTCCACGAGGCGCTTGGCCTCCGGATAGCTGTTGCGGACGTTCATGGCATCCAGGAAGCCGCCCTGGTCCTCGGCCACAAGGCCCTCCACGGAGACCTCGCCGTAGGTTTCCATGGTGGAGGCGATGCACAGGCGCGCGCCCGTGCGCTCCGCGAGCGCAATCATGGCGCGCGCACCGCCGATGGTGGTGTCGATCGTCTCGATGGGACGCTCGACGAACGAGGCGCTGTCCGTCATGTTGGCGCAGTGGAAGACGAAGTCGGCCGCGGGCACGTCGGCTTCCGCCACCTCGGGCTCCTCCGCGCTCCAAGCCACCACGCGCAGGCAGTCGCGCTCGCCGAAGAGATCGCGGGCCTTGGCCTCGTTTCGCACCAGTACGCACACCTCAGCCGGGCCGGCGCCTGCCTCGGCGCGCTCGAGGAGCGCGAGCGTGAGCGCCCGTCCTATGAGCCCCGTCGCTCCCGTCACCACGACGGTGGCGCCTTCGTAGGAAGCCCAGGGGACGTCCGCGCGCAGGGCGAGGTCGCGGGCATCTTGCTGCGAGATGTTCGTCATGTTCAATCCCTCCATAGTGCGCTTTGGTCGCGCGCCTCCATGTACGCCTTGAAGGCATAGTAGTCGGTAGGCGTGGTCACCTTTATGTTCTCGACAGGCCCCTCGACGGTGAAAATCGCATGGCCATAGTGGCTCATCAGGCTCACCGAGTCGATGAAGTCGTTGCGTCCCTCGCAGATGGCGCGCAGGTGCGCCGCGTGGAAGTCCTCTCGCCAGAAACCCTGTGGAGCCCGCGCGAGCGAGCAGTGCGAGCGATCGAGGACATCGCTCACCATGCCCTCCTCATCGCGCACGATAACCGTCTCTATGGCGGGGGCGATCGTGGCCGTGCAGCCGCGCTCGGCCACCGACTCGATGCAGGCGGTGATGGCGTCGGCGTCTATGAGGGGACGTACGCCATCGTGCACCAGCACGATGCCATCCGGCTCCCCCTCGCGCTTGCGATGGACGCAGTCGAGGGCATTGAAGATGGACTCCTGCCCCGTCGACCCGCCCGGCACTATCTCGATGGGGGTGGCGTAGTGGCGCGTCTCCAGGAAGCTCTCGAGATACTCCGCCCAACTCGCAACGCATGAGATGGTGATGCTGGAGACGAGCGGGTGATGCGCGAAATGCGCGATGGTGTAGTCGATGATGGGGCGCCCGCTCAGCTCGAGGAACTGCTTGGGACGAGTGCCCGCGCCCATCCTGCTCCCGATTCCGCCCGCGAAGATGAGGACGTCCACCGTGGGACGGGCATCAGATGCTACCAGCGGTGCCATTGGCCACCCTCCTTGACATGTCCGACATTCACGAGCATAGCAAAGCCAGCTCCCCGGCCCCGCGCTAGGCCCTCACCTGCGCGAGCACCTCGGCCACCCGCGCGCGATGCAGCCAGAGGAACGCCGCATAGGCCACGCCATAGGCCGCCATTGCGGCAGGCGCGGGCAGGAAGCTGACGAGCGCGACGAAGGCCAGCGTGAGCACCACCTCGCCCGCCGAGATGCCATCTTCCGGAAGGTCGAGCTCGGAGGCCACGATGCGCTCGGAGACGAGGCTCCTCCCCACGATCGCCACGACCACCGCGGCGATGACGGCCTCGAAGGAGCGCAGCAGGTAGGCGCTCGCCAGCACCATGAGGGCGCTCGCGATGGCGGCCGCGAGGTTTATCGCGAGGAGGCGCCGCTCGCCGCGGCGCACCTTGAAGTAGGTGGTGGAGACGATGTTCATCTTGCTGTCGAACACGCAGATGGGAATGAGGTAGGCGAAGAGCGAGAAACTCTGGGCGTAGGCGGGAAGCCACATGCGCAGCAGCCACACCATCGGGAAGTAGAGCAGGTACACCACGGGGAAGAAGAGCCCCATGGCCGTGCGCGCCGCCCCGAAGAAGCTGCGCTGCTCGGCGGCACTGCCCTGTCTGAGCGCCGGGAAGAGCACCATGCTCGCCGACATCACGAACGCCAGGAAGAACGTCACCAGCGAAAGCGACAGGGAGAGCTGGCCGAAGGTCTCGATGCCCCAGACGGCGTCTATCACGAAGCGCGCCACGCCCACGATGAGCTGGCTCGCGAGATTGGCGATCATGAGCTTGATGCCGACGCGCATCGACTCGGCGCATCCGGAGATAGTGCGCGCGGGGCTCAGGAGCCCGCTGGCGACGAAGTCGCGCACGTGCCACAGGCAGAAGAGGAGCTGCACCACGCCTGCCGCCAGATACGAGACGACGTAGGGCCTGAACGAGTTCCCCTGCGTGAGGAGCAGGAAGGCCAGCGGGAAGAGGAAGGCCAGGCGCTCCACGATCACGGCATACGACGAGCGCTTCGTCTCGTTCATGGCCTGCAGCACGTACATGAGGTAGGTCGAGGCGTTCTTGATCACCAGGTAGATGGCCGTGGCGGCGATGACGAACTCGCGCTCGGGGCCAAATCCGCCGAAGAGCGCCACGGCGATGATGACGAGGGCGAACGCCGACTGGAACGCCACGCCGGCGACGAACTGCGACTGCACCGAGCGCTTGTCGATGGCCTCGCGGGCCTGCCCGCCCTTGAGCAGGTAGATGCCGTCGTTGAGGCCGATGGCGAAGATGCCCACGTAAGTCGAGTAGAAGATGAAGAGCTGCCAGTAGCCGAACTGCGCAACGTCGAGCATCTTGGGTATGAGCAGCGACTGGATGACGCTGAGCAGCATCCCCACCCCCTGCGAGAGGAAGGCGACGAGGGTGCTGTCGATAATCGATTTCCTATCCATACCAGGGTATGATAGCGCGATGAATGTGGCATACGACTATCATGGACGTGCGCACACAACTGCCCACGGGGGAACGAGGACGAACGGCATGAGGGTCTTGCTCATAGTGCCCGCATACAACGAGGAGGAGTCCATCCTCGGCGTCGTCGGAGAGATCCGCGCGGCCGGCTACGACTACGTGGTGGTGAACGACGGCTCCTCCGACAGCACCGCCAAGGTGTGCCGGGCGGCTGGGGTGAACCTCCTCTCGCTCTCGCGAAACCTCGGAATCGGCGGCGCCGTGCAGGCGGGCCACCTCTACGCCTACGAGCATGGCTACGACATCGACATCCAGGTGGACGGCGACGGCCAGCACGACATTTCCTACGTCCCACGTCTGGTGGAGGCCATCGAGAACGGCGCCGACCTCGCCATCGGCTCGCGCTTCGTCAGCGCGACGGGCGGCTTCCAGTCGACGGCGCTCAGGCGCCTGGGCATCGGCTGGCTCAAGGGCTGCATCCGCCTCGCCTCCGGCCTCACCATCCACGACGCCACATCGGGCTTCCGCGCCAGCGGACGCAGGGCCATCGAGCTCTTCGCCCGCAACTATCCCTTCGACTATCCCGAGCCCGAGTCCATCGTCACGGCGCATCGCTCCGGCCTCAAGGTGGTCGAGGTGGGGGTCACCATGCGCGAGCGGCAGGGCGGCACCACCTCCATCAGCCCCCTCTCCAGCATCTACTACATGATCAAGGTTTCCCTGGCCGTGCTCATCCAGGGATTCGGCACCAGAAGGGGCTAGCGCATGACCTCACAGCTCAGGCTCTCCCTCATCATCCTCTCCGCAGTCTTCATGATCGTGGTCATCCGCCTCGTGAGGCGCGGCAGGCTCCAGCTCAAGTACTCCCTGCTCTGGCTTCTCATCGGCTGCACCTTCATAATCTGCGCCGTCTTCCCCGGCGTCGTGACGTTCTTCAAGGGGCTCTTCGGCATCGCCCTCACCTCGAACTTCGTCTTCCTCGCGGGGCTCGGCGGGCTGTTCTTGGTGTGTCTCTCGCTCACCGTCATCGTGAGCTGGCAGGCACGCGACATCCGCATGCTGGTGCAGCGCATCGCCCTGCTCGAGCACGACCTCGGGGTTGACGAGGCGGACGCGCGCAGGCGCTCAGAGCCAAATCGCAAATGAGTTGACGAGCACGAGCGCGCCGAGCACCGCCTCCGCCGCAAGGAACGCCGTCGCGAGCCTCTCGCCCGCACGCGAGCGCAGGGGGCGGAAGTTGAGCGTCATGAGCAGGACGGGCACCACGAGCGGGATGAGGTAGCGGTACTGGACGCCGCCGATCACGTCCCTTCCCACGTCGGTATAGCTCACGTAGAGTGCCATGGCGATGTTGAAGAAGCCGAGCGCGAAGGCGACGAGCGGCACGAGCTTGAAGGCAATCCCCGCATACGAGGCATCCTCCTCGCCGCGATCGAGCAGCGCCGACGCAGCCAGCAGGATCGCACATGATGCCGCTACGAGCTCCGTGAGGGGGGCAGCCGCAGGCACGAGGTAGGGGAAGAAGTAGGTGAGGTTCTCGTCGCTTGCCGTGAGGGCGAGCGCCGAGCGGGCAGGCCCCATCATGCGCAGCATCATGATGCCCACCATGCGAAGCGTCTGGGGCAAGTGGGTGAGCACGTAGCGCAGCTGACCGACGGCATCCACCAGCGCCCCGCCGCGACCGTCGGCGCTGATTATGGCCGAGACGTACTCGGTGGCAGAGTCGCCGAGCACGAGGAGGAGCGCCACGGGCACCAAGATCACCAAGGCCGGGATGAGGACGAGCGCCAGCGAGACGAGGCGATAGCCGCGGGCATCGCGCTCGGAGGCAAAGCGGGCCCCCGGCATGAGCAGGAAGACGAGCCCCAACGGGAAGACCACCGGCTTCACCGCCGCGCCGATCACGAAGGGAATCGCCACGGCGGCGGCATCGCGGGCGCGGATCCCCTCCCCCTCCTGGAGGAGCCCGACGAAGCGCGCCATCGAGTAGGTGATGAAGGCGGTGTGCCAGGGATCGTAGGAGTAGTTTGCGGCGAGGAGCACCGAGACGGGGATGAGCGCGATGGCGGCCACGATGAGCTTGCCGTGGCGCAGGCGCCGCATGGCCATGAACATCACCGTCACGTAGAGAAGCGTGTTCGCGAGACGGCCCACGAGGAAGCGCGCATGGCTGGGGAGGTGCAGGAGCC
>CACZNT010000088.1 GCA_902782635.1 uncultured Coriobacteriaceae bacterium | reverse complement strand
CGATCGCCATCTTTGGTAAGCCACTCGCGAAATGAGAGGGAACCCTCGACGCACACGCGGTCACCTTGCCTGATGAGCCTCGAGATCCCCTCGCAGCGCTTTCCGAGCATGAAGCAGTCAAAGAAGTGGGTGTGGGTCTCCCACTCGTTGGTCGTCTTGTTTGGCCGACTGTCGTGAACCGCGAGCCCGAAGGTGAGAACATGAGAGCCAGAGGCCGTGGCCTTCAGCGTGGGGTCGTTCGTGATGTTCCCTGCCAAAACGACGTGATTGATCGCAGACATATGCCTTTCCTTTCCTTGCCAGGGAGTGGAGGTCCCCGTTTGTTGAATTTGCCTCGTCTAACACCAGTCGGATGGATTGACGGTCCCCGTGAGCACGCCGGCATAGGCGGCCAACACGGCCTCTGCGGCCTCCTCAGGCGTTGCAAACTCGCGGGCGCCGCCATTGACGTATTCCTCACCCCAGGTGACCTCACAGCGCCAGGCGCCGTCACAATGGACCACTGCCGCCGTGAAATCCTCGTTCTCAGTAATCCAGGCCTCATGATCCTCGTCGGCGAGATACCACCTGCGGTCATCAGCATCCATTGCGGTGAACCTTCTGCCCGACATCACCTTGGTTTCACAATTGCGCTCGGCGTCCCTCTCAGCGTCCTCGACCATCCACGCCTGTGGCATCCAGTCGAAGTCGCCATCGAAGCTCCAGTGACCCATGTCATAACGCCTCATATCCAGCTCGTTCCCCATCGTCTTCCCCATCTCTACATCACCATGCACAGAGCGTCGTCGTAGATATACGCCTGGGAGCTCCTGCGCCCACTCAGGTAGTAGATCGCATCTGCCGATGTTGAGAAGGAGGGACCCAGGTCGCGGTCATCCTCGTCTGCGACCAAAAAAGACAGAGACCCAGAGCTCGCCGCTACTGCCATGCCCTTGCCGAATGTGTGTTGTTGACGATACTCGTGACTGTAAATGCGCATTGCCGCTTCCTTCCCATTCTTGGCGATCACCCAACGGATCACCTCTTCAAGGTGTGGAGTACCTTGTAAGACCAATTATAGAACTAAGCTAGTTAATGTCAATAATAAAGATAAGCAAATCTCCCACGGGCAAGGACCGACTTCCCAACTCGCAGGCCCTCGCCTACGCGCCAAATCCACATCTCAAAGCGTAAGGATTGCATAAAGAACTATCCAAATTGCATAGCCAAGAACGGCCAGGTGGCCACTTATAGCACAAACTAACGCACAAAACACCATCTCAGAAGAAAAAAGGCACTCGCCGAAACGACGAATGCCCAGGTAGACCATGGAGCCAGCTGCCGGACTCGAACCGGCGACCCCCTCATTACGAGTGAGGTGCTCTACCAACTGAGCTAAGCTGGCGCGAAATCAGATTCTAGGGGTAGAGCGTCCGCTTTTCAAGTGGGATGTGGCCGCCCACTCGTCCTCGTCCATCACTTCTACGCCTCGCTCGGCGAGCATCCGCGCAAACACGCCCTCCCCCTCCACGAGCTTGCCCGAATGGGTCCCGTCGTAGACGAAGCGCGCGCCACAGGAGGGGCTGCGCTCCTTGAGGATGGCGAGCTCCACGCCCGCCTCGATTGCCCGCGCGCACTCGATGGAAGCACCGCGCAGGTAGGCATCGGTGACGTCGGACCCGTCAGCCGTCATCGCCCGACCGTCGCACAGCTCGGCAGGCGGACGCGGCGTGGGAAGGCCACCTGCCACCTCCGGGCACACCCCCACGAGCTCGACGTCTTCGCGCTCGGCGAGCTCCCGCACGGCATCGTGCGGCTTGGAGACCCCGTCGTAGCGGCAGGGCTCGCCCAAGAGGCAGCGACTCACCGCGATGCGCACGGGCCCCACCAGCTACTTGCGCTTGCGCGATTTGGAATTGGCGGCCTCGATGATCTCGGCTGAGCACGACTTGATGTAGTCGCGGCCAGAATCGGCATCGAAGCTGAACCTCTCGACGAGCGCCTTCTTGGTGGCGGCGGAGATGTCGCCGTGGGCGAAGTCGAGCAGGCAGCCCAGCATGTCACGATACTCCGGATCACCGTGGAAGCACTGCACGGCCTCGTCGAGCAGGGGCCAGGCCTCGTCCGAGCGGGCCTTGGCCGAGGAGCCGAGGCGCGTGAGGAAGCGGAATGCCGAGAGGCGCACCGTGGCGGAGTCGTCGTCGAAGAGCGAGGCCTCGGCGCCATCGAACCCGCCTGCCACCTTGTCAGCGTCGACGCGGGCCAACTCGGAGAGGGCGTCGAGCGCCTCCCAGCGGGTCTGGGCCTCGGGACGCTCCAGCGCGTCGACCAGCTCGTCGGCTATGCCCATGAGCTGCGCCGCATCCTCTCGCGCGCGGATGGCCAGCTCGTGGGACGCCTCCTGGCGACGGCGGCGCGCCGCCCCATGCAGGTCCTCGACGAGCTCGTCGAGTGACAGGTCCTTGCTCTCTCTATCGTCCGCCATGCGAATCTCCTTCGCGCCTCATTCCCCTGCGTGCGGGGTTAGTCATGCTGATGGTGCCCGTGGCAGCACTCGTGGTCGTCACCATGGTGATGTCCGTGGCAGCACTCGTGGTCGTCGCCGTGGTGATGGTGGTGATGATGCTCGTGCTCCTCGGCCTGCACGAGCGCGTCGAAGTCGAGGCCCGCAGCGGCCCCCGTCCCCTCGTCCTGGTAGAGCAGCGCGAGGGCCTGGGTCCCCATGCGCGCGCCGCCTGCCGCGCACAGCGCGTCGTAGAGCGTGTACGCCGTCTCGGCTCCGGGCAGCACGATCTCGAGGTCCTCGGCCTGCACGAGGGCAAGCCCCAAGTCCTTGCGGAAGTGCTCGCAGAGAAATCCCGGGTCCCAATTGCCGGCAAGCGCCTTGGGGCCGAGGTCGGTGAGGGCGCGCGACGATCCCATGCCGCCCGACACCATCTCCAGCACCTGGGCGGGGTCGAGCCCGCCCTGCTCGGCGAGCGAGAGCGCGTCGGCCATGCCCACCATGCACGATGCCAGGGAAACCTGGTTGCAGAGCTTGGCGAGCTGGCCCTTGCCCGCGCCGCCAAAGCAGAAGATCGCATTCGAGAAGCACTCGAGCACGCCGCGCACGGGGGCGATACCCTCCTCGGTGGCGCCGGCCATGAGCGTAAGCGTGCCGGCGATGGCGCCGGCCTCGCCGCCCGTCACCGGGCAGTCGAACGCATGGATGTCCTCGGCCGCAGCCGCCTCGGCGAGCTCGCGGGCGAGCTCGGGCGACGAGGTGGTGAGGTCGATGAGCCAGCTCCCCTTGGGCGCTGCCGCAAGGATGCCGTCCGCGCCGAGGTACACGTCCTCGACATCGCTCGGATAGCCCACCATCGTGAGCACGACATCGGCCTCGCGCGCCGCCTCGGCAGGCGTCTCGGCCCAACGGGCGCCGCGCTCGACGAGGCCCTCGGCCTTCGAGCGGGTCCGCGTGCTCACGACGAGCTCGTAACCGGCATCAAGTATGTGCCCGGCAATGGGCGCGCCCATGATGCCGGTGCCCACCAGGGCGACCCTGGAGATGTCCCTCGCGTTTGCCATCTATCCCCCCTAAGCGTTCCCGTGCGTCGCCGAGCGCACCTTGCGTGCAATGCGGTCGGTGAGCGAAACGCGTTCGCGACGGTCGGAGCCCCAGAAGACGATGGCCACCATCCCCGGCCCCACGTGGCTTCCGATGACAGGCGACACCTGGCTGCGCACCACCACGATGTCGGAGCAGCCCTGCTCCTTGCGGATGGTGGCCTCGAGCCAGTCGGCATCCTTCTCGGCATCGGCCGAGACGATGGCCACCGGCAGCGAGGTGTCGTGGCAGTAGTTCTCGCGAAACTCCCCCACCAGGGCCCGCAGCGCCTTCTTGCGGCCGCGGCACATGCCGCGCATCACGAGGGCGCCGTTGAGGTCGTAGGAGAGCTCGGGCTTGACGTCGAGCTTGGCGCCCATGTGGGCGGCCGAGGGAGGGATGCGCCCGCCGGCGGCGAGCGCATCCAGATTATCCAGCGTGAAGTACCCGTGGACGAAGTAGCGCGCGTCCTTGGCCCACTCGTAGAGCTCGCGCGCCGTGAGGCCATTGCCGGCCTGGCGGGCGCACTCGATGGCCAGGAGCTAGGCCGCAGCCGACGGGCAGAGGTTGTCGAGCACGTAGAGCTCGAAGTCCGGGTACTTCTCGGCGATCATGTCGGCTGCCTGGTGCGCCGCCTCGATGCTCGACGAGAGCCCGCGGGTGAAGCCCAGGTAGATGGTGGGCATGCCCTTCTCGGCTGCGCGCTCGAACACCTCGTAGTAGCGCCCCGGCGTCACCGCCGAGGTAGTGGCATGCGTGCCCGCGCGCAGCGACTCGTAGAAGTCGTGCGCGGAGACGGACTCCCAGAGGTCGTCGAGGTACTCGTCGTCTCCTATGCGATAGGGAAACGGGATGACCTCCACCTGCAGGCGCCGCGCCACCTCCGGCGCGAAGTCGCCGCAGGAGTCCACGATTATGTGGGTGGTCATATGGCGGTGGTAGCTCTTGATCTCTCCCACGGCCTCGGCGGCCGCGACGGAATTGGGCGGAATGGAGACGCCCTCAACCTCCGCGGCCTCGCGAGAGTACTCGAGGGCCTGCTCGTCCTTGCGCTTAGCCATCAATCTCCTCGATCTTGGGCTTGATGATTCCGTACCCGCCGTTCTTGCGGCGGTAGATGACGTTCACGAGGCCGGTCTCGGCGCTCTCGAACACGTAGAAGTCGTGGCCGAGGAGGTCGGTCTGGACAAGTGCCTCCTCCGCGGTCATCGGCGTGAGCTCGACGAGCTTCTCGCGGACGAGGTCGTCGTCCTCGGCATCCTCGATGAGCGCGTCGAGGTCGACGGAGGTGACCTCCTTGGGCGTGCGGACGCTGGGGCGCTGGCGCTTGTCCACGACGCGCGTCTTGAACTTGCGCAGCTGGCGGGCCAGCTTGTCGGCCGCCTCGTCGATGGCCGCCTCGAGGGTGGTGCCCGATGTCGCCACGCGCACCACGTTGTCGCGGACGAAGACGGTGACCTCGCAGGCGCGTCGCTCCGGATTTGAGGGGTTCTTGTCGACCCTGAGGACGACGTCGCATGTCATGGGCTGGATATCGAATACCTTGAGCGCAGAGCCGATCTTCTCGTCAACATACGCGCGCATGTCATCGGTGACGGAGAGCTTGCGACCCGAAACCTTGATATCCATGTGTGCCTCCCATCGATGGATGCCCCCACGCTGGGGCCTTACTGATTACATACCACAGAACGGCATGCGAGAATCATGCGCTTCGAGAAGCGGGCGGCATGACGGCGCCTCAGGAGCGTCAGCCGGCGTCTGCGCCCGTGCCACCGGCGTCCGAGTACACCGTGCCGTCGCCGGTGGTGCTGCCGCCCTGATCGTAGGAACCCTCACCGCCTGAGGACGACGTGCCGCCGGCGTCGTAGGTTCCCTGGTCGTAGGAGGTGCTGCCGGCGTCATAGCTGTTGTCGTAGCCGGAGTAGGAGTTGTCGTAGCCGCTGGTGCCGGCGTTGTAGCCTCCCGCGTTGTAGGAGTTGCCGTAGCCGGAGTAATCGGTCGAGTATCCGCTGGACGACGAGGAGCTGGAGGACGACTCCGTTTGGGCCGGGGCTGCCGCGGCGTTCGCGCCGGCGGTGGGCTCGCCCATCGGCGTCACCGACTCGATGGCGCCGTCGAGCGTGACGCCCGGGAGCACGTAGTTGATGCCCGCCAACTGGCTCTCGGCCGTGAGCGGCGCCATCGCGCCCACCCACCGCGAACGCACGAGGTCGAGCAGGCCGTTCGCACGCGCCTCCTCGAGCACGCGCGAGATCTCGCCTGCCAGCGTCGCGTTGTTCGCAGGTACTGCCAGGGCGACCCCCGTGGGCACGTTGAAGGTGCCACCGCAGGTGATGCCGGGGTACTCGGTGGCCAGGTAGGCACCCGGGTACGCCGGGCAGGAGACGTAGTCGAGCTCGCCGGCGGCCAGGGCCTCGAAGGCGTCGTTGAGACTGGAGAAGGTCTGCAGGTCGATCTTCACGCTGGCCTTCTGCAGGGCGGCGTGCGAGATGGAGTTGAGCTGCACGCCCACGCGCTTGCCCTCGAGCAGGTATGCGTCTACCAGGGGCTCGCTTCCCTGGTAGAAGAGGCCGACGGCCGACTCGGCATAGCTGCCTATCACCTGGAGGCCGCGAGCCTCGCCCGAAAGCCCCACGTCCATCACGACGTCGGCGAGCGCCGCCTGCGAGGCGGCGTCGACGAAGCGGACGTCGAGGCCGAGGGCATCGCCCAGCACATAGGCGAGCTCGGCGTCGATGCCGCGCACCGTTCCATCGGCCTCGCGATAGGCGAACGGGGCCGAGACGGTGCCGAAGTCTATGCCAACGGTGAGCACGCCCTCCTCGTGGATCGTGGGCGTGGCGAGGGCCGGCGTGCGCTCGGCGGCGAGCGTGGCCTCATACTCCTCGATGGACGGGCCCGGATTCGAGAGCGCGGACGGATCGGGGAGGTTGACCTCGCCTATGAAGGGGATGTTGACGGTGCAGCCCGCGAGCGTGGTCGCAATGACGATGGCCGCTGCCGCGACCAGGGAGGAGCGAATCTTGCGCATGCGAATGACCCCATCTTCCGCATTACCAAAACCAGAGCGTCTCGTAGTCAGCTGACCTGGTCTTTGACCCCACACTCGCGTGCCGGGGCGTTCGCTTGGGATGCCGCGGCATCCCGCACTGGAAACCCTCTCGCCCGCGAGGCGGTATGCCTCTCATCTGACGGGCGGCACGGCTTACTCCTAGGACGAGCCATGATCGCCGGGGCGCGCACGTCCCGACTTACGTGGATCCCTTCGGCCTCGTCTGCCTTGGACTAGGGCTCATCGCCCGCAACCACAGACCTGACCCGAGACTGGTTGATTATATCAGCCGTGGCGGGCGCCATGGGGGTCGGAACGCGTCCCCCAACTGTCACCACACACAGCCGGATATGACAGTTTGGGGACAGGCACCGAAGTGTCATATCCGCTGTCACCACACGCGGCAGAGGGCGCATCCCGTCACCATCGTCGCCCCGCGCTCGTGGAGGGCGCGGGCGCAGGCCCGCATCGTCGCCCCCGTGGTAACCACGTCATCGGCAAGCAGCAGCGAGAGGCCCGAGACGTCATCCACGCACGACACCGACCCCGCCAGATTCTCCGCGCGCTCCTCGCGCCCCAGCTTGCGCTGGTCGGCCGCCTCGTCGCGCACGAGGCAGTCGAGCACGGGGATGCCAAGGAGCTGCGCGAGCGCATGGGCGATGAGCTCCATGTGGTCGAAGCCGCGGCGCGCGTAGGCCGAAGACGTCGCGGGCACGAAGCAGATCGCATCCACCTCATCCAGCCTCACGCGGGGACTCCCGTCGAGCGCGTCCCAGCCCTGCGCCTCATCCAGCGCACAGGCGATGGCGGCGGCGATGACCGGCGCGAGGCGCGTCTCGTGGGCATCCTTGAGGACGGTTGCCAAACGCGAGCCCGCGCCCTCGAAGTCGAGTGCGCAGACGAGCGCATGGAGCTCCCAGTCGTGCGCGCAGCCCGTGCACGTGAGGTAGCCGAAGGGCGCGCCGCACGAGGGGCAGGCCCAACGCTGGGCTATCCAGGGGAGGCTGCCCCGGCATGCGTCGCAGACGAGCTCCCCCGGCAGGCCGCAGCAAGCGCAGCGCGTGGGCCAAATGAGCTCGGCGAGCTCATCGCCGAGGATGCGCATGACGTCTCGTGGTTTGGGCATGGACGGCTCCCTGCGCATGCGCAGGCGAGCCTGGGGACATCCACCCTAGCACACGGCGGCGCTACATGCCGCAGAACGCGCGGGCGTTTGACCAGAGGTCGTCATAGGTCTGCTGGCGGCTGGCCACGCCGGCGTCCTCGCGGATGCGCGCGAGAAGGTCGGCCGTGAACGCCACCATCCCCGGCTCGCACTCGCGGCCGCGCAGCGGCACCGGCGCCATGTAGGGGCTGTCGGTCTCGCTGAGGATGAGGTTGGCCGGGCATTCCACGGCGGCAGCGCGAATGGCGTCGGAGCTGGCGAAGGTCGCCGCCCCGCCGAACGCGATGTGGCAGCCCATCTCCACGAAGGGCGCCATCACCTCGGGCCCCGACGTGAAGCAGTGCAGGTCGCAACCGGCCTCGGGAACGCCCATCTCGCGCAGGACGCGCTCGGCCTGGATGTGGCCGATGGGCTCCCCCTTCTCAGGATCTCGCAGGTGCAGCTCCACGGGAAGGCCCCGCTCGTGCGCGAGGCTCAGATGCGTACGAAACGCCTGCTCCTGGGCATCGGCGGGAACCTTCGACCAGGGGCCGTAGTCGAAGCCGAACTCCCCGATCCCGATGGCGAGCGGGCTGGCGAGGAGCGCGTCCAGGCGCTGCAGCGCGGCATCGTCCACCTGCTCGGCGCCATAGGGGTGCACGCCTGCGACGATGCGCAGCTCGGGCATGGCGTCACCTACCTGCGCGGCCGCTGCCTCGATTGCATCGTCGAGCCAGGAGAGGAACGCGTCGGGCGACTCGTAGCGCAGCCCCGGCCCCACCTCGTCGACAGGATCGACCGGCACCACGAGCAGGCGAACCCCAGCCTGCGCGGCGCGCACCAGGGTATCGGCCGCCTCGGCATGGCGGAAGTGCGTGAGATGCCCATGCGTGTCCGCCAGGGGCGCGAGCGGCTCGGGAGCCTCGTGGGCGATGCCCTTCTTGTCCGTGAAGCTTGGCGTCATGCGAATGGTCCTCCGTCGTCTGCGGCGCGTGGTACCCAACCCGACAAGCATACACAGTGCCCTCTCCCCTAAATGCGGGAATCGCCGCCCCCTCTCCACTTTTTGGGAGGGGTATCCAGGTGCGATCCAGGGCGTTTCTCATCCGGATGCACGCGGGAGGGCTCATCGGCGGGAAGAACCGCGGGAAACGGTGCAGTATCGAAAGATCTGCGGCGCGAAAAATATGGCTTGTATCTGCATGCTCATGACATTTCCGCAGGCAGAACCCCGCCTCGAAAATGACGATAATGCACCCTTTGCCTCTCGAATGATACCCCCTGGGGTATATGAGACCCACGCTAGCACCCTCTCGCTCGCAACAAGTATCATCATGGCAGGCATCACCGAAGGAGAACCATGCTCTTCTCGCCGGGACACCTCATCTGGCTCGCCCTCTCCGCCTGCCTCATCGTAGGCGGCATCATCGCCTGCCTGCGAATTCGCCCCTCAATGACGAGGATCCTCACCGTCTGCTTCGGCCTCGCGCTTCTCTCCGAGACCGTCAAGGTGCTCTCGGTTATCCAGATAGTGCCCATCGTCTCCCCCGTCGTAGAGGGCGGGCAGCTCGTCTACCAGCCAACGGGCAGCTTCACCCCCTACATGGAGGCGGACTACATGCCGTTCGAGCTCTGCTCGTTCCAGATTCCCCTCATAGGCATCGCGCGCTTCGCCAAAAGCGAGCGCCTGCGCCAGCGCGTGCTCGCCCTCATCTATCCCACGGCGATGATCGGCGCGTTTCTGGGGCTTGTGCTCGCCTACATGGTGCGCGATTACACATCCACGCTCGCCATGTTCACCGACCCGCACGCCTACCAGTACTTCCTCTACCACTCCATGCTCATAACCCTGGGCGCCTACATCGCCATCTCGCCGGAGAGCGGCGTCGGCTTCTCCAGCTTGAAGGACGCCCTGACCCTGCTCATCCCCCTCGACGTGTCCTCCTTCTACCTCAACTCCCTGCTCGCGACGCCCGTCTACGTGAACAACGAGCTCGCCGGCATCTCACATGCGACGAACTTCTTCTCCTCCTACATCAATCCCCTGGGCATCCCCATCACCGAGAAGTGGCAGTGGATGGTCTACCTCGTCATCCGCATCGTGCTGACATTGACGCTCGTCACGCTCTTCTTCCTGCCGCTCAAGCGCAAGAGGGTCGCCTCATGAGCGGGCGATGCCTCGCGGGGGATGCGAGGGGGACGTCGCAGCTGAGGGGCCTGTCGCGCTGGGCCGCCCTGGCCGCTGCGCTGGCCCTGGTGCCAGCGCTCATGCTGCCGCTTTCGGGCTGCGCCGAATCGCAGCACGGCCAGTCGGCAGATGCCGAGCAGCAGGCAAGCTCCGCGCAGGAGGCGTCCGTCGCGGCCGAGCCGGACCAGGCAACCCAGGCAGACGATGCCAGCTCCGAATCTGAGGAGGCAGATATGATTCTCATCCAGGTGAACGGTGCCGAGCTCATGATGCAGCCGGCCGACAACGCCTCCGCCGAGGCCTTCGTCGAGCTATTGGGGGCAGGGCCGCTCACCCTCGAGCTCGCCGAGTACGGCGGCTTCGAGAAGGTGGGGTCCCTGGGGCAGAGCCTGCCCGCAAACGACGAACGCATCACCACAGAGCCGGGCGACGTGATCCTCTACCAGGGAAGCCAGATCACCCTGCAGTACGGCACCAACAGCTGGTCGTACACGCGCCTGGGACGCATCGAGGGCAGGAGCGCCGACGAGCTGCGCGAGATCCTGGGCGCAGGCGACGTGACGGCTACCTTCTCGCTGGCCGGAAGCTGATGTCTCCCGAAAGCTGCGGGCAGCTCAGCTGACCGGCGTGTTGATCCAAGACCAGCCGCATTCGCTACACTTACAGCTTTGCGTTCCGGTGAAGGGGACGGAAACCATGGCGACCGCATAGCTGCCACAGCTCGGGCATTTTGCCAGCACGTCCTTCGCGTCCCAGCCGCCGCCCGACACCGCGTCGAGCTCCGCCTCGGAGAGCTTGTAGCCCGCACGCTTCGCTAGCGCGAGGATGTCTTCGGGGGTCTTGCAGTTCTGCAGCTCCTCGATGTAGGCAGGATCGATGTTTTCGAGCATCCCGGTCTCCCCTCCTTGGCAGGGCCGCGCCACCAGATGGCAGGCTCCAGCGTTCCATGCTGACGGGCGGGCCGCATGCGCGCCCATGCACACACCCCATTGCACGCGGGACTCGCGGATGCGTCTTCTGCAGCTGGGCTAGCGGAGCTCCCCTGCGAGGCGGACGAAATCTGCCGGCTCGAGGGTCTCGGCGCGGGCGCCGGGCGCGATGCCGGCCGCCTCGAACGCCTTGTCCAGGGCAGCCTTGTCGAAGCCGGATGCCGACATCGAATTGCGGATGGTCTTGCGACGCTGGGCGAAGGCGGCGTCGATGACGCGCGCGGCGAAGGCGAGCTCATCGGGCGCGAGCGACGATGCGGCGCGATCGATCCGCACCACGGCCGAGTCCACGTGCGGGGGCGGCATGAAATTGCCCGGCCCCACCTCGAAGCGGCCTGTCACCTGGGCATAGAGGCCGAGCTTGGCGGTGTAGGCGCCATATGCCTTGGTGCCGGGATGTGCGGCCATGCGATCGGCGACCTCGGCCTGCACCATCACCACCGCACGCCCCACGCTGGGAAGCTCCTCGAATGCGCGCAGCACCACGGTGGCGGCCACCTGGTAGGGAAGGTTGGAGACGAGCTTGGTGGGCGCTGGCTCGAGCGCACGAAGGTCCACCTTGAGGGCATCGCCCTCCAGCACGCGCAGGCGCTCTCCCCCATCGGCGCAGGTCTCTGCAAGCACGGGCGGCAGCGTCCGATCGGCCTCGATGGCGAGCACGCGGCAGCCCTCGCCCAGAAGCGCGCAGGTGAGCGTGCCGATGCCCGGCCCCACCTCGAGGACGACATCCTCGGGCGAGAGGTCGGCGAGCTCTCCGATGCGCTCGATCACGTGCTGGCTCACCAGGAAGTTCTGCCCCAGGTGGTGCTTGAGGGCCAGGCCGTGGCGCTCGAGCACCTCCCGCGTGGCAGACGGGGTGGCAAGCGGCGAATGCATGTCCCTACTTGCTCTCGAGGCGCGGGAAGAGCGCGTCGCCCTTGGTCACCTCGACGCCGCAGGCAAGGCCGCCCCATGCGCAAGCGCCCGCGAGGTCGTCGGTGCCGGCCTCGGCCTCCAGCGACATGCGACGCAGCACCTCGGCTGACGTCTCCGGCATGAAGGGCGCGAGCAGATGCGCGCAGATGCGGATGGCCTCGAGCAGGTTGCACATGATCTGCGCCAGCTCGTCGACGCGGGCCTCGTCCTTGGCGACGGTCCAGGGCGCCATGTCCTCGATGTAGTGGTTCGCGGCGTGCACGAGCTCCATCACCACGTCCTTGGCCTCCACGTAGGCCATCTTGTCCATGGCCTGCGCATAGCGCTCGGAGATGCCGTTAGCCACGTCGCGCAGCGGGTTCTCGGCGGCCGCCCAGCCCTCGAGCGAGGGCGTCTTGCCGTCGAAGTACTTCGCGCTCATGTTGAGCGAGCGCGAGACGAGATTGCCCCAGCTGTTGGCCAGGTCGGCGTTGTAGACCTGCTCCATGCGGCCGAAGGAGATGCCGCCGTCCTCGCCGGGCACGCAGTCGGTCATGAAGTAGTAGCGGTAGCCCTCGATGCCGAGCAGGTCGATGACGTCCTGCGGGGCGAT
>CACZNT010000087.1 GCA_902782635.1 uncultured Coriobacteriaceae bacterium | reverse complement strand
CGATGGCGGTGGTGACGGTGACGGCCGGGGTGAGGATGCCATCGGCGAGAAGTGCCGCGCCGCCGATCATCGCCGGCAGGATGAGCCAGCGCGCACAGCGCTTGACCAGGCTGTAGAGGGCGAAGATACCGCCTTCGTTGTGGTTGTCGGCGCGCATGGCGACGAGGACGTACTTGACGGTGGTGATGAGCGTGATGGTCCAGATGAGCAGCGAGAGCGCGCCGAGGACCACGTCCTGCTGCATGGTGGGCAGGCCGCCATTGTCGGACATGATGGCCTTGAGGGTGTACATCGGGCTCGTGCCGATGTCGCCGTAGACCACGCCAAGCGTGACGAGCATCATCCCGGCGGAGAGCGGGATTGCCGCCGAGCTGTGGTGATGCGTGCGAGTCTCGGCACTCTGTGCCGTGCTACCTGCGATTTCTTTGGACATGACACTCCTTTGAATCACCTTGGCTAGGTGATTCTACTACTTGCCGATTGGCCAAGCTGGCAGGCGGGGCCCGATTTGGCAGGTTTTGTGTGCGCGGCCGCGGCGTGACAGTTGGGGACAGTCCCCATCTGTCATATCAAAACGCAGATATGACACTTGGGGACAGTCCCCATCTGTCACGTTCCCCATCTGTCACGTTCCCCATCTGTCACGTTAGCTGCGGGTGATGAGGTAGCAGCGGTGGATGCGCGCGTTGCGCGAGAAGTCGTCGGGGATGGTGCGCTCGGAGATGTCCTCAACGGCCACGCCGGCCTTGGCAAGCGTCTCCCCATCCATCTTGAAGCCGCGCAGGTTGCAGGAGAACACGCAGGTCCCGCCAGGCGCGAGCAGGCGCGACACCCCGATGAGCAGCTCCGCGTGGTCGCGCTGGACGTCGAAGGACGACTTGCGCATGCGCGCCGAGTTCGAGAAGGTGGGCGGGTCGCAGAAGATGAGGTCGAAGCGCTCGCGGCTGTGGCGCGTCTCGGCCACCCAGGCGAGCACGTCCGCCTGCACGAGCTCGTGGCCTGCCCCGTCGAAGCCGTTGAGCTCGAGGTTGCGGCGCGCCCAATCGAGGTAGGTGCGCGACAGGTCCACGGTGGTCGTGCGCTCGATGCCGCCGTCGGCCGCATAGCAGGTGGCGGTCCCGGTATAGGCGAAGAGGTTGAGGAAGCGGCCCCTGCCCGCATGGGGCTTCGCCATCTCGCGGATCAGCGAGCGCGTCTCGCGATGGTCGAGGAAGAGGCCCGTGTCGAGACGGCTCGCGAGGTCGACTTCGAAGACGAGGCCGCCCTCCTCCACGAGGTGTCGTGCCGACCTTGCGGTCTCCCCCGCATACTGCGATCCCCCCTTGGCGCGCCTGCGCTCGCGCACGTGGACGTCCGCCGGGTCGACGCCCAGCACGCGCGGGGCGATGGCGACGGCATCCGCGAGGCGCGCGGCCGCAAGCTCGGGGTCGATGTGGGCGGGAGGCGCGTACTCGGCGAGCGCGAGCCAGCTGCCGCCTGCATCGCGCGTGCCGGCGGCCCCCTGGTAGAGGTCGATGGCAACGGCGTAGTCGGGAAGGTCGGCGTCGTAGACGCGATAGCAGCTCACGTCCTCGCGCCGCGCCCACTTCGCACGCTGGCGGGCGACCTTGGCAAGGCGCGCGGCAAACTGGTCGGACGCGGGGACGAGCACGCCCACGAAGCTCCCGTCGGCAAGCGTCACCTGCGCGCGCTCGGGCAGGCTCGAGACGTCGGCCAGGGCGAGCGTAGCCTCGGAGGACCCCAGGCGCACCGCAAGCGACCTGTCCGCCGCACGGCCCAGCATGCGCTCGACGACCGTGGCGGAGCCGAGACTCGCGAGCGTGCCGTTGCCAAGCGAACGCGCCGCAAGCGATACCAGCTCCGCTGCCTCGGACTGGAGCGCGGGCCCCTCGTTGGAGGTCCAGGACAGGTCGGCGAGAAGCAGCCCCGCCGAGCAGGCGGCGAGCTCCGATGGAAAGCCGGCAGGATCTGCGAAGCGCAGCTCGGCATCGATCCCGGCAGCGCGCACGAGGTGGCGTACGCCGGACGACGATCCCGGGCGCAGGTCGCAGCAGACGAGCTCGGGCAGCTGCGGCGCAGCTGCGGCGCGCTCGTCGGCCTCTGCCCTGACGCGCTCCCACGCATCCCCGTCCATGCCGAGCCAGCTCTCGAAGCCCCAGCGTGCCCGCAGCAGGCCCGGCGCGCGGTCGGCCGCGCGGGCGAGCGCCTCGGCCACGATCGTCCCCGCGCCGGGAAACGCGACGCCGAGGGGCGAGCGGCCATCCCAGCCCGAGAGCTCGACGAGCGCCGCGGCGTAATCCGCCCGCAGGGGCGCCAGCCGCGCGCGATGATCCTCGTATCCCCTGCGGAAGAGCGGCTCCGCGCCCGTCAGCACGATGCCCGCCATCGCCCGCCCGCGCGAGATGCGCACGGCGATCGTGACGTCGGGCGTTCGCACGTCCACCTGGGGGCGCACGCCCGACGCCGCATAGATGGCATCGACGACGGCGTCCTTGGCGCGCTGCGCGACGAAGCGGGTGTTGCGCAGCGAATCATTCGTCCCGTGGGCGTCGATGGCGAAGCTCGTCGACGCCGCGAGATGGTCTTCCCAGGCGATGCCGCGCATGCCCTCGTAGAGCTCGTCGGCCGTGCCCGCGGGAATGCGGGCGACGACGGCGATGATGCGCGAGGCGATGCGCGACCACAGGCAGCAGGAGAGCGCCTGCTCGAGCGTCGCCTCGAAACTCACCTGCCCCCGGAGGGCACGGACCTGCGTCGCCCCGAGGCGCCGCAGCTCGTCGGCGAGCAGCGGCTCGAGGCCGCCTGCGCATGTCGCGATGAGCTCCATGGCTAGCCGAGCATCCCCATGAGGTGGCGGCCGAGACCGCCCGCGTTGTTGTCTAGGGAGGTCACCTGGTCGGCGGCGTCGAGTGCCGCCTGCATCGAGTTTGCGAGGGCCACGCCGACGCCGGCGCGCTCGAGCATCGTGACGTCGTTCTCCGAATCGCCGAACGCCCAGGCGCGCGCGAGGTCCACCCCCAGGTGGCCGCAGAGCCAGGCCAGGCCGTTGCCCTTGGTGGCGTTGACGTTGGTCACCTCGATGATGTGCTTGTCGCCGCACGCCCAGGCGAGCTGGGGCCGCGCGTCGACGAACGCGACGATGGCGTCGCGATCGGCCTCGTATCCCCAGAAGCAGCTCACGCGCTCGATGCTGCGCGCCTCGCGGATGATCTCGTCCGAGGGAATGTCGCGGCGCTCGCGCAGGGTGCGCGGCAGCAGGTGCTCCTTCGGGTCGACGGGAAGCGTCATCAGGAGGTCGAAGTAGCGCTCCTCCATCATCATCCGCCCGTCGGCGAACACGTCGAAGCTCACCGGGTGCTCGCGCACGAAGTCGAAGAGCGCGAGCGCGTCATCGGCATCCACCGTCACCGTGTGCAGGACCTCCCCCGGACGGGCGTCGCCCACGCCATCGCGCTCGACTGCCTGGACGACGGCGCCGTTGGCGGATATCACGTAGCTCGTGGCGGGATGGGCGATGACCTCCGCCGGCACGCCGGCCACGCCGCGGCCCGTGCACACCACGAAGGGGACGCCGAGCGCGGCCAGCCGGTCCAGCGCCTCGAGGTTTGCCGCGGGGATGCGCTTCTCGTCGTCGAGGAAGGTGCCATCCAGGTCCGCAGCCACCAGACCAGGCACATGAGTCGATAGGGACGTAGTCAATTGACTCATTTTCATCCCCTCTCGGCGAGGGGCACGTAATCGGGCGCGACGCTCAGCGAGCGGTAGGCCGGGCGGATGATGCGCGCGGGCCCGTAGAGCTCCTCCATGCGGTGGGCGGCCCAGCCTGCCAGGCGCGCGATGGCGAAGATCGGCGTGAACATCTCCTGGGGGATGCCGAGCATCGAGTAGACGAAGCCCGTATACATGTCGATGTTGGTCGAGATGGGCTTGTTGATGCCGCGCACCTCGCGCATGGCCACGGGCCCCAGGCGCTCGATCGACTCGATGAGGTGCAGCTTGTCGAGCTGGCCTTTCTTGCGGGCGAGGTCGGCCGCGTAGAGCTTGATGAGCTCGGCGCGCGGGTCGGTAATGGTGTAGACCGCGTGGCCGAGGCCGTAGATGAGGCCCGAGTGGTCGAAGGCCTCCTTGCGCAGGATCTGCTCGAGGTAGCCGCCCACCTCGTCGTCGCTCGACCAATCGCTCACGTGCGCGGCCACATCCTCGATCATCTCCCCCACCTTGGCGTTCGCGCCGCCGTGCTTGGGGCCCTTGAGCGAGCCGATGGCCGCCGCGTAGGCGGAGT
>CACZNT010000086.1 GCA_902782635.1 uncultured Coriobacteriaceae bacterium | reverse complement strand
GAAGGCCGGGTTCTCGCCGAGCAGGTCCATCGAGGTCTCGTGGTAGCTCGACACCGTGCCGACGTCGCGCCAGAAGCCCTCGAAGGTGTAGGAGTACAGGCGCTTGCCGCGCTCGAGCAGCGTCGGGATGATGTTGCCGCCGAAGTCGTGGTCGGAATTCTGGTCGGCCGCGTCCTCGCGCAGGATGTCGAGCAGCAGCTGCGTGTTGAAGATGTAGATGCCCATCGAGGCCAGGTTGGAATCGGGCTTGTTGGGCTTCTCGGTGAAGCGCAGGATCTTCTCGTCATCGTCCACCGTGAGGATGCCGAAGCGGCTGGCCTCCTCCCAGGGCACCGGCATCACGGCGATGGTGAGGTCGGCGTTGTGGCGCTTGTGGTTTTCGAGCATGGCGTGGTAGTCCATGCGGTAGAGCTGGTCGCCCGAGAGGATGAGCACGTACTCGGGGTCGTGGCTCTCGATGTAGCCGAGGTTCTGGTACACGGCGTCGGCCGTGCCCTCGTACCACGCGCCTCCCGTCTCGGTGGCGTACGGCGGAAGGATGGAGACGCCGCTGCCGCGCTCGTCGAGGTTCCACGCCTCGCCGGTGCCGATGTAGGAGTGCAGGAGGTAGGGCCGGTACTGCGTGAGCACGCCTACGGTGTTGATGCCCGAGTTCGCGCAGTTCGAAAGCGCGAAGTCGATGATGCGGAACTTTCCGCCGAACGAGACTGCGGGCTTCGCGATGTTGTGCGTAAGCGCGCCAAGGCGACTCCCCTGCCCGCCGGCGAGAAGCATGGCGATGCATTCCTTCTTGCTCATCTGGTGTGGCACTCCCTCCCGTGAAATCAATTTCCGATACTTCAGTTATAACGCGCGATCAGAGCTTGATGCCCCAGATATCGGTGGCGTACTCCCTAATGGCGCGATCGGACGAGAAATGGCCCATCGATGCGGTGTTGTGGAGGCACTTGCGCGCCCACGCGCGGCTGTCGGCGCGGTACTCGTCGGTGAGCTCGTCCCAGGCAGTCACGTAGGAGTGGAAGTCCTTGAGGACGAGGTCGGCATCGTTGTTGCCCATGAGCTCGTCGTGGATGCGCTCGAAATTGCCCGAGAGGCGCGCGAAGCTGCCGTCGGTGAGCTGGTCGACGACGCGGCCGAGGCGCTCGCGATCGGCGTTGTACTCGTTCCAGCACCAGTAGCCCTCCTGGCGCAGGCGCTCGATGTCCTCGACGCGCAGGCCGAAGATCTTGATGTTGTCCTCGCCCACGAGGTCGGCGATCTCGATGTTGGCGCCGTCGTAGGTGCCCAGGATCACCGAGCCGTTGATGGTGACCTTCATGTTCGAGGTGCCCGAGCCCTCGGTGCCGGCCGTGGACACCTGCTCGGAGATGTCGGTGGCCGGATAGATGAGCTGCGCGTTGGAGACGGCGAAGTTGGGCACGAAGGCCACGCGGATCTTGTCGTTGACGCGCTCATCGTTGTTCACCACGTCGGCGATGGAGTTCACCAGGCGGATGATCTCCTTGGCGTAGGTGTAGGCGCCGGCCGCCTTGCCCGCGAAGATGAAGCTCGTGGGCTGCGGGTCGTAGCTGGGGTCGGCGAGCAGGCGGTTGTAGATGTCGATGACCTTGAAGCAGCCGAGCAGCTGGCGCTTGTAGGCGTGGAAGCGCTTGACGTGGACGTCG
This sequence comes from uncultured Coriobacteriaceae bacterium, assembly GCA_902782635.1. Classification (GTDB taxonomy): domain Bacteria; phylum Actinomycetota; class Coriobacteriia; order Coriobacteriales; family Atopobiaceae; genus CACZNT01. The sequence continues at coordinate 2,813 of CACZNT010000086.1, read as the reverse complement.
AAGACGGAGTTGGGGTCGAGCGTGACGCCCGAGGCCTCCGAGAGGTAGGCAGCCAGGCGCTCCTTGTCGGCACGGCGCGCGGCCATGACGTCATCGAGCACCGAGGCGTCCTTCTCGAACTTGGTGAGCTTGGAGAGCTCGGAGGCATCGTCGAGCCAGCCGTCGCCGATGCAATTGGTGATGACCTTGGCCAGCGGCTTGTTGGCCTCGGCCAGGAAGCGGCGGTGCGAGATGCCGTTGGTCTTGTTGTTGAACTTCTCCGGCTGGATGGCGTAGAAGTCCTTGAGCACCTCGTTCTTGAGGATCTCGGTGTGCAGCGCCGAGACGCCGTTCACGGAGTGGCCGCAGATGATGGAGAGGTTGGCCATGCGCACCTGGCCGTCCCAGAGGATGGCGGTGTTCTTGAGGCGCTCGGACCAGCCCTCGTCGTCCTGCGGGAACTTCTCATGGAAGCGGCGGTCGATCTCCTCGATGTACATGTAGGTGCGCGGGCAGATGGCGCGCAGCTGCTCGATGGGCCACTTCTCCATGGCCTCGGGCATCACCGTGTGGTTCGTGAAGGCGATGGCCGACGTGGTGGCCGCCCAGGCATCGTCCCAGGTGAGACCCTTCTCGTCGACGAGCAGGCGCATGAGCTCGGGGCCGGCCAGGGAGGGGTGGGTGTCGTTGGTGTGGATGGCGACGTGCTTGCCGAGGTCCTTCCACTTGGGGCCGTGCTCCTTCTCGTAGGAGCGCAGGATGGTCTGGAGGCCGGCGGAGACGAACAGGTACTCCTGCTTCATGCGCAGGATCTTGCCGTGCTCGCCCGAGTCGTTGGGGTAGAGGACGGTGGAGATGGCCTCCACGTCGGAGCGGAACTTGGATGCCGCAGCGTAGTCGCCGGCGTTGAAGGCGTCGAGGTCGAAGTCCTCGCTTGCGGGCTCGGCGCTCCACAGGCGCAGCTTGTTCACCGTCTCGCCGCCGTAGCCCACGATGGGCACGTCGTAGGGCACGGCCAGCACGTGCTCGCCGCCCTCGAGGGTGAACCAGTACTTGCCCTTCTCGTCCTCGTGGCGCACGACCTCGCCGCCGAAGGTCACCTCGACGGCGCTGGTCGCCTTGCGCACCTCCCAGGGGTAGCCCTTGGCGAGCCAGTTGTCGGTCTTCTCCACCTGGCGGCCGCCCTCGATCTCCTGGCGGAAGAGGCCGTAGCGGTAGCGCATGCCGTTGCCGTAGCCGGCGATGCCCTCGTGGGCCATGGAATCCAGGTAGCAGGCGGCGAGGCGTCCCAGGCCGCCGTTGCCCAGGCCCGGGTCGCCCTCCTCGCGCAGGACCTCGTCGAGGTCGATGCCCAGGTCGGCGCAGCCCTCCTCGACGATGTCGCGGACGCCGAAGTTGATGAGGTAGTTGTCCAGGAGCGGGCCGATGAGGAACTCGAGCGAGAAGTAGTAGACCTTCTTCTTGCCCGCCTTCTTGGCCTGGTTCTCCGTCTCGACGGACGCCTCGCGCGCACGCGAGCCGACGAGCTGGACGAGCGCCACGTAGCGCTCGTGCGGCTCGCACTCCGCCACCGACTTGCCAAGCGTGAGCTGGGCCGCGGTCTCGTACTGGGTGATGAAGTCCTTCTTATTCTTGAAACACTTATGCATGCTCGGATTCCCTCCTTGATGGCCTGGAAACGCTCCCATACCATCGCCGTTGTGCATCTGGGGGGCGACGGGGCCTCCCTCGGCTGTCTGGCTTTTCCGGGGCTGCTACTTCTTCGCAGCTGCCTTCTTGCTGGCTGACGCTTTCTCGGCAGGTGCCTTCTTGGCCGCCGTCGTCTTCTTCGCGCCCGCCGCAGTGGATGCGCCGGTCGCCTTCTTGGCCGCCGTGGTCGACGTGGTCGTCGCCTTTTTGGCGGCGGGCTTCTTCGCCGTCGCCTTCTTGGCCGCCGTGGCCGCCTTGGCCGCCGTCGACTTCGCCTTGCTCGGCGCCTTGGCCTTCGCCTTGGTGCCGGCAGCCGTCGTCGCCTTGGTCGCGTCCTTCTTCGTGGGGGCGCGGCGCACGCACTTGAGCACCATGCCGCCCAGCGGCGGAACCCTCACGGTAACAGAGTCCTCGCGACCGTTCCACGGCTCGGGCTCGCTCTTAACATCTTTGCCATTGATGACGCCCGAACCGCCGAATTCCTCGGCATCGGAGTTGAACACCTCGCGCCAGGTGCCGGCGTAGGGCACGCCCATGCGGAAGTCCTCGCGCGCGGCGACGTCGAAGTTGATGAGGATGACGAGGTCCTCGCCATCGTCGCCATGGCGCACGAACGAGATGATCGACTGCTCGGCGTTGTCGGCATCCACCCACTCGAAGCCCGAGCCGTCGTAGGCGTGGCGCCAGAAGGCGGGGTTGTCGAGGTAGAAGTGGTTGAGGGCGCGGACGAAGCGCTGCTGATTGCCGTGCGCCTCGTACTCGTCGGCCATGAAGAACTCGATGCCCTCGTAGTAGCGCCACTCGATGAACTGGGCGATCTCGTTGCCCATGAAGTTGAGCTTGGCGCCGGGGTGGCACATCTGGTAGAGCGCGAGCGCGCGCATCCCCGCAAACTGGCGCCAATAGTCGCCCGGCATGCGGCCGATCAGCGAGCACTTGCCGTGCACCACCTCGTCGTGCGAGAGCGGCAGGACGAAGTTCTCGTTGAACTGGTACATGCTCGAGAAGGTGAGCAGGCGGTGGTTGCCCGGGCGCCAGGGGAAGTCGGTCTGGCAGTAGTGCAGGGTGTCGTGCATCCAGCCCATGTCCCACTTGTAGTCGAAGTCCAAGCCGCCGTCCTCCACGGGCACCGTGCACCCGGCGAG
>CACZNT010000085.1 GCA_902782635.1 uncultured Coriobacteriaceae bacterium | reverse complement strand
GTTCTCGGAGTCCCAGGGGAAGTCCTTGGTGATGTTGTAGGTGGGGATGGGGAAGGTGAACACGCGCCCCTTGGCGTCGCCCTCAGTCATCACCTCGATGAAGGCGCGATTGATCATGTCCATCTCTTCCTGCAGGTCGCCGTAGGTGAAGTCCACCGGCTTCCCGCCCACCAGCGGCACCTGGTCGCGGATGTCCTCCGGACAGGTCCAGTCGAAGGTGAGGTTCGAGAACGGCGTCTGCGTGCCCCAGCGGCTGGGGACGTTCATGTTGTAGACGAAGCCCTGCATGGCCTGCTTGACCTCGTCGTAGCTGAGGTGGTCGTGGCGCACGAAGGGGGCGAGGTAGGTGTCGGTGGACGAGAACGCCTGGGCGCCGGCCCACTCGTTCTGCAGCGTGCCGAGGAAGTTGACCATCTGGCCCATGGCGGCCGAAAGGTGCGTCGGCGGCGCGCTCTCCACCTTGTTGGACACGCCGTTGAAGCCCTCGTTGAGCAGGGTACGCAGGCTCCATCCGGCGCAGTAGCCGGAGAGCATGTCGAGGTCGTGGATGTGCACGGCTCCCGAGCGATGCGCCTCGCCCACGGCGGGCGGGTAGATGTGGGAGAGCCAGTAGTTCGCGATGACCTTGCCCGACACGTTCAGGATGAGGCCGCCGAGCGAGTAGCCCTGGTTGGCGTTGGCGTTCACGCGCCAGTCCGCGCGCGAGAGGTACTCGTTGACCGACGAGGTCACGTCCACGTAGGTCTCGCGGTCGCGGCGCGCCTGGCGGCGCTTCTCGCGGTAGACGATGTAGGCGCGCGCCGTCTCGAAGTGGTTCGCCGAGATGAGCGTCTGCTCGACGATGTCCTGGATCTCCTCGACGGTGGGGGCCGCGCCGTCGAAGCGGTGGGCGATGACCTTGCAGACCTGCCCCGAGAGGATGGCGGCCTCGTCGGCCCCGAACTCCCCGGTGGCCTCGCCGGCGCTCTCGATGGCGGAGGTGATCTTGGCCTGGTCGAAGGAGGCAAGCGATCCGTCGCGCTTGACGATGGAAGATGGATAGGCGCTGGATGCAGACGGCATGGCTCCTCCTCGGCTGCGTTTGACCGTCGGGGTTACCCTATGAGGTGTGGTGCAAGAAACACAATACTTTGTGCCATTTGCAAATTCAAGACCCAATATGTGGTGTTTCAAAAAGTGAAAATCTTTGGACGGCAGATTCCGGGATTCGCGTGGAGCTACCAGGGATAACGCCGAAAAACTGAAACTCGGCCCGCTCATATTCCGCATTTCGGGGTGCCGCTTATCGATTATTTGCTACCGCGGCACCTACAAGTGTCAACATGAACACGTTGGTACGAAGCGCGCATGCGCAAGAGGACCAGGGGCAAGATAGGCCGCGCGGTGCGGCCGCAACAAGAAGGGGAGAAAGAATGGACAGCAAGCTCACGCGTAGGAACTTCGTCATGTGCGCCGCGGCGGCGGCAGGAATGGCGCTTGCGGGCTGCGGCAACAGCGCTCCGGCGGGCGATGGCGGCGCAGACGCTGCGGCCGAGGGCGAGGGCGAGGCCGCGGAGGAGTCTGCAGCCGGCGCCAAGCTCGACAAGCTCACCGTCATGTATGTTCCCTCCCGTCCGGCCGACGAGATCATCTCCACCACCTCCGGCCTCAAGGACATCCTCATCGAGAAGCTCGGCGAGGCCGGCTATGAGGTCGGCGAGGTCGAGATCTCCGTCTCCGACAACTACAACGCCGCAGGCGAGGCCCTCTCGGCCGGCACCGCCGACATCGGCTACGTCCCCGGCGGCACCTACGCGCTCTTCGGCGAGGAGATGACGCTCCTGCTCACCGCAACGCGCGACAACCTCGTTCCCGACACCTTCACCCCGGCCGACTGGAACGGCCAGGCCACCAAGCGCGAAGAGGGCGTGCCCGTCACCTACTACAAGGGCCTCATCTGGGCCGGTCCCTCCGAGAAGGGCAAGGCGCTCGCCGAGAAGGCCAACGCCGGCCAGGAGATCACCTGGGAGGAGATCTCCGCTGCGAACTGGGGCGTGGGCTCGCTCACCTCGAACGCCTCCTACATCTACCCCAACCTCTGGCTGGGTGAGACCTATGGCAAGAAGATCACCGACCTGCCCAACGTCACCATCGACATGAAGCAGGCCGACGCCTTCATGCAGCTGGCCGCTGGCGAGACCATCGACATCTTCTGCGCCTACGCCGACGCCCGCATGGACTACGAGGAGCAGTGGAAGAGCGAGTGGGGCCGCACCGACATCTGGAGCGAGTGCAACGTCATCGGCGTCACCCCCAACATCTACAACGACACCGTCTGCCTGGCCAAGACCGGCCCGAATGCCGACGTCCTCAACGACGCGAACTTCCAGCAGGCCCTCGCCGACATCTTCATGGGCCTCGCCGACACCGACGAGGGCAAGGAGATCATCGGCATCTACAGCCACACCGGCTACCAGCCCGCCAACGACGCCGACTACGACGCCGCGCGCGACGCTCTGGCCGCGATGGAGTAGTGCGCTAGGCCCACAGCCTGACACTTGCCGGAACGTTTTGGCAAAAACAGGGGCTGTTGCAGTGACGCTGCGACAGCCCCGTTTACCGTAAGCGAAGACATGTAGGCAAAAAAAGAGCACGGAGAAGGCAATGATTGAATTCCAGGATGTGTCGAAGGTCTACCCCAACGGGACGCGCGGCCTCAACCACATCAACCTCGAGATCGAGCAAGGCGAGTTCCTTGCTATCATCGGCCTCTCGGGCGCGGGAAAGTCGACGCTCATCCGCACGATCAACCGCATGATCGACATCACCGAGGGCAACCTTTTCGTGGACGGCGTTGACGTCATGACGCTCAAGGGCGCCGACATGCGACGCTTCCGCCGCAAGATTGGCATGATCTTCCAGTCGTTCAACCTGGTGAGCCGCTCGACGGTAATCAAGAACGTCATGATGAGCGACGTACCCGACATGCCGTGGTACAAGACGCTTCTGGGCCTGTACTCGCGCGAGCAGAAGATCCGCGCGCTCGAGGCGCTCGACAAGGTGAACATCCTCGACAAGGCCTACAGCCGCTGCGACGAGCTCTCCGGCGGCCAGATGCAGCGCGTCGCGCTCGCGCGCACGCTCAACCAGAACCCGTCGATCATCCTCGCCGACGAGCCCGTCGCCTCGCTCGACCCCATCATCGCCGACGTGGTGATGAGCGACTTCGCGCGCATCAACCGCGACCTCAACATCTCCATCCTCATCAACATCCACCACGTCGACCTCGCGCTCAAGTACGCGACGCGCGTCATCGGCATCCGCGCGGGCGAGATCGTCTACGACGGCCCCACGAAGGACGTCACCCAGGACATCCTCGACCTCGTGTACAACGGAACGCCCATTCCCACCTCGACGGACCAGGTCTCCGCCGAGGCCGCAGAGATGCTCGAGGGGTAGGTGACGTCCCATGGAAGTTGAGGAGAGGGGTCACCTCGAGAGGGTGCGTGCGCGCGAGGCCGCCGCGCAGGCGCAGCACGTCCCCCTTTTCGACCGTATCCTGAAGCCGAAGACGATAACGCTGGACAACGGCCACTCGGTTGCCAAGCCCGCAAGCCGCACCCCCTTCATCCTGGGGTTCATGGTGATCATCGTCGCCATCGCGATCCGGGCCACCGGGTTCAGCCTCACAGCCATCATCAACCGCAGCAGCGAGCTCACGGTGATCCTCGGGCAGGTGCTGACGCCCAATTGGGCCTTCATCCCCGAGCGCGTGATAGGGCCGCTCATCGAGACGGTGCAGATGTCGATCACCGGCACCCTCGCGGGCTGCGCCGTCGGCCTGCCGATTGCCATCCTGTCGTCATCCAACATCAATCGCAACCGTCCGACGCTGCTCTTCTTCCGCTTCGTGCTCTCGATAATCCGCTCCATCCCCACGCTCATCTACGCCCTCATCCTGGCGCTCATCTTCTCGCTGGGCGCCTTCGCGGGCACGGTGGCCATCGCGCTTTTCACCCTGGGCATCGTGGCCAAGATGCTCTACGAGGCCATCGAGACCATCGACATGGGGCCCTACGAGGCGATGCAGAGCTTCGGCTCCACCACCTTCGAGGCCTTCTGGAGTGCCTGCATGCCCCAGATCCTGCCCATCTACCTGGACAGCTGCCTCTACTGCTTTGAGCTCAACGTGCGCGCGTCGGCCATCTTGGGATACGTCGGCGCAGGCGGCCTGGGCGTGCTCATCTCCGAGCGCACCGGCCTCAGGCGCTACCACGACGTGGGCGCGATCATCGTCTCGCTCTTCCTCGTGGTGTGGCTCATCGACCTTGTCAGCGACTACCTGCGCTCCAAGCTGCAGTAGGGGGTGAGCATGATGGAAGACATACTCAAGATGGAACCCAAGGAGAACATTCTCGAGGCGCTCGCCTCCGAGCCCAAAAACCTCTGGAAGCGCATCCTCATCATCTGCGTGGTGCTCGTCATCGCCGCGTGGGGCGCGTCGAGCGTGAGCTACAACGGCGTCACTGGCAACGGCATGCGCATCGCCGGATCCGTTATCAACGGCATCCTGCACCCCAATCCCGATCTGCTCTTCAGCCTCGGGACCGACGGCGTGCCCTTCCTCGTGCTCCAGACCATCGCCATCGCGATCCTGGGCACGATCTTCGGCGCGCTGCTCGCCGTGCCGGTGAGCTTCCTCTCGGCCTACAACATCGTGCCGCGCCCCGTGGCCATGGTGTTCCGCGCGCTCGTGCTCTTCATCCGCACGATCCCGTCGCTCATGTGGGCCCTCATCTGGATTCGCGTGACCGGCCCCGGCGCGTTCTGCGGCGTGGTGACGCAGTCCATCTGCTCGATCGGCATGGTGTCGAAGATGTACATCACGGCCATCGAGAATCTCGACACCGGCATCCTCGAGTCGCTCGACGCGGCAGGCTGCAACACCTTCGAGAAGATTCGCGTGGGCATCCTCCCGCAGCTGCTCGCGAGCTTCATCTCGACGGCGATCTACCGCTTCGACATCAACCTCAAGGACGCCACCACGCTCGGCATCGTGGGCGCAGGCGGCATCGGAAGCCCGCTCGTGCAGTCGATCTCGAGCGCCAAGTACAACAACGTGGGCGCCTTCCTGTGGGCGCTCATCGTGCTCGTCGTCATCATCGAGTGGATCTCCACCAGGATCCGCGCACGTCTGGCGCGCGGCAGGCAGTAGGAAGGACGACAAGGGGTGCGGGGCGTCCCTCGGGCGCCCCGCTCACTATCGAGAGAGGGGGATGCATGCCGGCAGTCGAGGGTTTTCACCCGATGGCCAACTTCCGCGACCTCGGCGGATATGCCGCAGCCGATGGGCGCGTCGTGCGCCCGGGGCTCATCTTCCGCTCGGCCGGCCTCTACCGCCTGAACGAGGAGGAGCGCGCGGCGTTCGAGCGGCTCGGCATGCGCGCCATCATGGAGCTGCGCACCACGGGCGAGGTCGAGGCCGATCCCGACCCCGTCTTCGAGGGCGTTCGCCGAGTCCACTACGCAGGGCACGAGTTCGGCGAGTCCGCCGAGATCGACTTCTCGCCCGCGGGCATGCACCGCCTGGGCGACGGCGCGCGCGACCAATACGACAAGCTCCTCCGCTACTACCGGACGATGTCGTTCGACAACGAGGCCTTCCGCAACCTCTTCGAGCTGCTCGAGGCGGGCGAGGTGCCCGTGGTGTTCCACTGCGCCTCGGGCAAGGACCGCACCGGCGTGGCGGCCATGCTCATCCTGCTCGCGCTCGGCGTGCCCGAGGAAACCATCATCGAAGACTACATGCTCTCGAACGAGTTTCGCGCCGAGAAGATCGCCGCGTCGCTCCGCGAGTATGCGGACCACATCGCATCCGATCCGCTCGCCGGCAAGCTCAACATGCTCGAGAACGGCGTGCTGCGCGAGACCGCCGAGATGGTGCTCGGGTCGCTGCGCGAGCGCTACGGCAGCTACGAGGCCTACCTTGCGGCGGAGTTCGGGCTGGACGGGGAGCGCCTGACGGCGTTTCGCGACAGGTACCTGTGCGATCCGGCAGGCGAGACGGGGGATGTTTCCTCCGTGCTCAAACAGCCCTCGCGCACAGACCGCGCTGCGGAACTCCGCGCGGAGGAAACATCCCCCGCCAAGGGCGCTGGGTCGCGCATCCGCATCCTGTTCACCTCCGACGTGCACGGCGCCGTCACGGGACGCTCCTACGTGGACGACTCGCCGGTGCCTGGCGGCTTCGCCCGCCTCGCGACCCTCATCGCCGAGCTGCGCGACGAGCGAACCATCCTGCTCGATGGCGGTGACACCATCGAGGGCTCGCCGCTCTCGTCCTACCACGTGCGCCATCGCATCGGCGAGGTTTTCCCGGCGACGCTGGCGATGCAGGCCATCGGCTACGACTTCGAGCTGCTCGGCAACCACGACTTCAACTTCGGGCGCGAGGTCTTCGAGCGTCATCTCGAGCGAAGCGGCGCCGCAAGCCTCACGGGCAACGTCCTCGCAGACGGGACCCCGTTGGCGCCACCGTACGTCATCCGCGAAGTCGCGGGCCTTCGCGTGGCGCTCGTAGGCGCCACCACCTCGGCCGTCCCGCGTTGGGAGCTGTCAGACAACATCGAGGGCATGGAGTTCGTCGATGCCTTCGAGCATGTGCGCTCCGCCGTTGCGGCGGCGCGCGAGGAGGGCGCGGCAGACCTCGTCGTCGTGGCCTATCACGGCGGCTTCGAGCGCGATCCGGAGACGGACGAGCCCCTCTGCGATGATGACGGTGAGAACCAGGCCCATGCCATGCTCCGCGAGATCGAGGGCATAGACGTCCTACTCACCGGCCACCAGCACCGGACCATGTGCGGCATCGCCCTCGGGCCCGATGGCCGCGAGGTCGCCTACGTGCAGCCCGGCAGCAAGGGCGCCCAGCTCGCCTGCGTGGACATTGACGTCGAGGACAGGAGCGCCCTGCCCGTCCTCATCGAGGTCGACGCGGAGGCGGACGTCGACGTGCTCGCCCTCGTGGCCGAGGAGGACGAGGTCTGCCAGACCTGGCTCGACCAGCCGCTCGGCAGCTCGCTCGTCGACCTCACGGTGGACGACGACCTTGCCGGCGAGGTCGAGAAATCGCAGCTCGTCACCTTCCTCAACCTCGTGCAGCTTGAGGCGACCGGCGCCGAGCTCTCGGCCACGGCGATCTTTCCCGGGGCCACCGGCTTCGGGCGCGAGATCACGATGCGCGACCTCGTGAGCACCTACCGCTTCGCGAACACGCTCGCCGTCAAGCGCGTCACGGGGGCGCAGCTGTGCTCCTATCTCGAGCGCTGCGCGGAGTACTTCGCGCTCGACGGGGAGGGTGCCATCGTGCGCGCGCCGGGCTGGGCCGACCCGCCGGCCGACTTCAACTACGACATGGTCGATGGCATCGACTACACGATCGACCTCACGAGGCCAGTGGGCTCGCGCGTCGTCTCGCTCACCCGCGCCGGCCGCCCGGTGGAAGACGGCGACAGCTTCACCCTGGCCGTCAACAGCTATCGCGCCGCCGGCGGGGGAGGATTTCCCATGATCGCCGAGGCGCCCACCATCTCCGAGAATCTCACCGACATGGTCGAGCTCATAGCAAACTACATCCTCGCGCACAGCCCGATAGACTTCGAGCCCGTGAGCAACATCCGCGTCATCACGTCAAAGGAGCAATCATGAAGACCGAGGTTCTGAAGACCGTCCTTCTCCTCGCCCTGCCCGCGTCCGGCAAGTCGGAGGTGCGCCACCTCCTGGCCAACATCGATCCCGAGCGCCTCAAGCGTGACTTCCACATCGGGGAGAACTTCCAGCTCGACGACTTCCCCTACGTGCACTTCATGCGCCGCATCGACGAGGAGCTCGTGAAGCTCGGCGAGCCGCGCATCTTCTACCCCTCCAACGAGCAGCCCTTCGTGGACGACCGCGACTGGGGGACGCTCATCCACCTGCTCAACGCCGACTATCACGACCTCATGAACCGCGTGCACGTGGAGGCCCGCTCGATGGCGCGCTGGCTGTTCGACCGCATAGACCGCGCCTCGCTGGCAAACGGCATGGAGCCGAGGATCGCCCTTCTCACCTCCGAGCTGCGCGGCGAGCTGGCCCGTGCCCTCGACGACGAGGCGGCCGAGGTGCGCGCGCTGCTCGAGAGCCAGTACTCCGACAGCTACCACGGCAAGACGCTCGTCGTGGAATGCGCGCGCGGTGGCGCGGACGGCGCCGAGATGCCGCTCACGGGCGGGCATGGCTACCTCTACTCGCTCTCGCGGCTCACGCCCGACCTGCTCGAGGACGCCGTCATCCTCTACATCTGGGTGACGCCTGAGGAGTCCAGGCGCAAGAACGAGGCGCGCGCCAATCCGGACGACCCGGGCTCCAACCTCTTCCATGGGGTGCCGCTGCCGGTGATGCTGGGCGATTACGGCGTCTGCGACATGCCCTACCTCATCGAGCAGTCCGACCAGGAGAACACCATCCGCGTCGAGGCGCATGGGCGCGTCTACCACCTGCCCATCGGCGTCTTTGACAATCGTGAGGACAAGACGTCGTTCCTGCGCGACGATCCCGAGGCGTGGGACCCGGCGCTCCTGGACGAGGTGAGCGAGGCTATCCGCCAAGCCACCGAGTCCATGTGGGAGCTCTACTCCGCATAGGGGCTAGACATGAACATCATCGAAATCGTCGGCTACATCGGCTCCGCCCTGGTGCTCATCTCGTTCCTCATGACCTCGGTGGTGCGGCTGAGGCTCGTCAACATGGCGGGCAGCATCATCTCGGGCACCTACGCGCTCATCATCGGCTCATATCCGCTGGCGCTGATGAACTTCGTGCTCGTCCTCATCAACGCGCACTTCCTGTGGCAGATGAAGACGGCGAGCCGCTCCTACGAGCTCGTGCGGGTGGCGCCGGACGACGAGTTCCTCACGTACCTCCTGGGGCGCTGGGGCGACGACATCGAGGCGCTGTTCCCCGGCATCGACCTCGAGGCAGTGCGCGCTGGGGCCACCGACGCCTACGTGTCGGTCTTCGAGGATGCCCCCGTGGCCGTGGCGGTGGGGGCGCGCGAGGGCGACGAGTTCTCGCTCACACTGGACTATGCCGGCCCGGCCTACCGGGACCTCTCGATAGGGAAGAGCCTCTTCGAGGAGCTTGCCAAGACGGGCCTGCGCACCGTGTTCTACCGCGGTCCCGTCGAGAACCATCGCGCTTACCTCAAGGCGATGGGCTTCGAGGAGCACCACGACAAGTGGGGCAAGGTCCTCAAGGCCAACGCTAGCTAGGCCTCGAGCGTACCTGTCCCTTTTGTCATGACAAAGGGGACTGTCCCCTTTGTCAGGTCAGAGGGCGCGGGCGAGCGCGTCGAGCCGCCACTTGGCAACTTCGCGCATGATGGGGCCGGAGGGGCCGGCAAGGTCGGCGCCATGCGGGGCGCCGTCGATCTGGTGCACCTCCACCTGTGCCCCCGTGCGCTCGAGCGTCTCCGCATACGCCAGGCCCTCGTCGCGCAGGCAATCGAACTCGCACACCTCGACGTAGGCGTCGGGCAGTCCCTCGAGGCTCGCGGCCTCGAGGGGAGAGGCATAGGCGAGCCCCTCCATCGACTGGATCGTCGCCTCGTCGGACGTTCCCAGGTAGTGCTCCCACATGATCTTCGAGAGCGGTGTGCTCCACACGGGCGTGTCCTGGAACGCGCGGCACGACTCCGTCTCCAGGCGACGGTCGGTCGTGGGGTAGAGCAGCAGCTGGAAGCAGGGGAGCGTGCCCCCTCGGTCGCGCGCCATGAGGCAGGTGGCAATGGCGAGGTTGCCGCCGGCAGAATCGCCTGCCACCGCGATGCGGCCCGCATCAATTCCGAGCTCGTCTGCATGCTCAATCAGCCAGCGGAAGGAGGCGTGCGCATCCTCGGCCGCGGTGGGGAAGGGATGAAAGGGCGCGAGACGGTACTGCACGACCAGCGCCTTGCAGCCAAGCTCCGCCGCCCACCTGCGCGCCAGGCCGAACATGTAGGGCTGGATGGGCATCATGAACCCGCCCCCGTGGAAGTAGATTATGCAGGGCAGCGGCTCGCATGCGTCCTCGGGCTCGATGAGCCATGTGCGGAAGCTGCCGCCTTCGTGTCCGGTCAGGTCGTGGCGGGTGACCCTCTGGCCCGGCAGCGGCCGGCAGCGGGGCGTGGGCATGGCCTGGGCGATCTTGAGGGCGGGGCGCGTGAGCGGAAGGCTGGCCAGGATGGCGAGCTTCGCGAACTCTGGTGCGAGCGGGTAGCGCATCACTTGTCCCTTCCCTGCGACTGCACGCCAATTATGCGCCGCCCGGACGCCTGGCGCTACGGGCAACGAAGGATGCTGGCAGCAAAACGAAGTCGGCACTCCAAGGAAATGCCCGAGCGCACTCATGTGGGAGCTGCGTGACGATGCATGGCTTCGCAGCGTGCAGAGAAAAACGCCCAAGTGGCAAAAAATTGCAGTTTTCCAAGTCAAGAGGGTGCCATTTCCCCACCCCGTGGAAAGGACATCCACATTGTCGCAGGTAGAGACGCCGACTCTCTTGCGCCCTCTTTGAAATGCGTGTCGGCGACTTGGAAAACTGCAAATTTTTGCCAGCTGGGCGTTTTGGTCTGCACGGATGTGATGCACGGGCACATGGCGCGCTAAACTCAACGGTGACGGGGAGGCTATGCGCATGGCGGATCGGTACGAAATCGACCATATGGCATCCGATGGGGAGCCAGAGCCCCTTGAGGGGGAGGCCGAGGATAGCGGGATTGGTCTCCCTTCGGATTCTGAGGCGAGCTTCGGCGAGAAGGCTGGCCGGGTTGCCATGTCCACGATGCTCGCCGCCTCGCTCTCGGCCGTCCTGGCAGAGCCTCCGCGCACCGACATGATGACGCTTCCCGACCCCACTCCCATCGTGCAGGTGGTCGAGGAGGAGGAAGAGGAGGAGTCGGTCGAGGAGGACGCCGAGGAGCAGGAGCGCGAGAGTCGTCTCGAGCGCATCCTCCGCATCCTCAGGTTCCTCGCGATCGCACTGGCCATCGTGCTCGCCATCGTGCTGGCCGTCACCAGGGGCTGCGCATCGTGCGCGGCGCCGCTGCTCACGCAGAACGAGCAGCAGGAGCAGGCCGAAGGTCAGCAGGAGCAGCAGGAGCAGGCCGAAGAGCAGGCTGAGCAGCAGGAGCAGGCCGAGGGCCAGGATCAGCTCGACGAGGCGGCATAGCATGGAGGCGTTCGAGGGCACCCTGAGCGCCGACGAGCTCGAGGAGGCCGACCGCCTTCGCCGACGCCGCGAGCGCCTCAGCCACCCCCGCTTCCTCATCCTGCTCAACCTCGGCCTCATCCTCACGGCCCTCGGCATCGTCATCTTCAAGACGCCCAACCACTTCGCCCTCGGCGGCACCTCGGGCATCTCGATCATCCTCGCGACGCTCTTCCCCGCGCTCCCGGTGGGCGGCTTCATGTGGGTGGTCAACATCGCGCTCGTCGCGCTGGGCCTCGCCATGCTGGACCGCCGCACCATGGGCTGGACGGTGTTCTCGTCGCTGGCGCTCTCGGCCTACGTGACGGTCTTGGAGCTGCTCATTCCGCTGGCGGCTCCGCTTACCAACGACACGCTGCTCGAGCTCATCTTCGCGGTGATGCTGCCCGCCATCGGCAGCGCCATCGTGTTCAACATCGGCGCCTCGACCGGCGGCACCGACATCCTCGCCATGATCTTGCGCAAGCGGACGAGCCTCGAAATCGGCAAGGCGCTGCTCGTGGTGGACGCTGCCATCGTCGCCGTCGCCTTCGTGCTGTACGGCCCGCGCACGGGACTCTACTGCGTGCTCGGCCTGCTCGCCAAGGCGCTCGTCGTGGACACCTTCATCGAGGGCATCAACACGCGCAAGGTGGTCACGGTGATCTCGTCGAAGCCGGATGAGGTGATGGGCTACATCGTGCACGACCTGCACCGCACCGCGACGATTCGCGACGAGCGCGGGGGATTCTCGGGACGCGACCTCACCGTCCTCGTGAGCGTGCTCACGCGCCGCGAGGCTGCCAAGCTGCGTGATCACGTGCGCAGCATCGACCCTGGAGCTTTCATCACCATCATGAGCAGCTCGGAGATCATCGGCCGCGGCTTCCGCTCGGGCTAGGCGCAGATGATGATGGGGCGGCCTGCGCATTCGAGCTTGCCGCCGGCCACCTTCACATCGGAGCCGTCGATGAGATTCTCGTAGCTGCCGTCAGCTAGCTCCACCTCGATGGTCGAGCTCTGCGAGCGCAGCGGGAAGACGCCCAGCGCATGGCCGGCCGACCCATAGCGTTCCATCACCGCGGTGTGCTCGCCTGCCGCTCGCGCGAAGAAGTGGTCGTCGCAGTCCAGGCGCTCGTGCTTGATGCGCGCGAGCGTGCGGATGAGCTCGGAGAGGTCGTGGCCCGCCTCCCAATCGATGACGTCGCGGTCGAAGAGGCTGGGCTGGTGGGAGAGCGCATGCTCCTGGCCGGCGTAGACGAGCGTGGTGCCCTTCTTGAAGAAGAGCATCGCGGTGTGGCTCTCGAGGTCGTCGATCGAGCCCACGCGCGAGGCGATGCGCGGCAGGTCGTGGTTTTCCAGGTAGCGGAGCTTGTTGTAGTTGTCCGGGTAGACGCTCTCCTGGAACTCGAGGAGGTCGAGGTGGTGGGCGAGGGTCGTCGTGCCGGAGAGGTAGCCGTCGAAGGAGCGCTCGACGTCGTATTCGTACTCGATGTCAAAGGCCTCGTAGGCCTCGGTGTCGCGCGCGCTGTAGAGCCCCGTCCTGCGCGCCCAGGCGCCCATGTGACGATGCACCGACTCGGCGAGCCAGATGCACCCCGGGCGCACCTCCTCGCAGGCCGCCCGCGCCCGCTTCCAGAACTCAACGGGCACGAAGGAGGCGACGTCGCAGCGGAAGCCGTCCACGACGCGCGCCCAGCCCACGAGCGACTCCACCTGGTAGTCCCACAGCTCGGGGACCGTGTAGTCGAGGTCGATGATGTCGCTCCAGTCGCCGACGTGGTTGCCGGGCGTGCCGTCGGCCTTCTTCCAGAAGAACTCGGGGTGCTCGCGCCAGAGCGTCGAATCGGGCGAGGTGTGATTGTAGACGACGTCGATGATGAGGCGCATGCCCTGCTCGTGGGCGGCCTCGACGAGCGCCTCGAGGTCGGCCATGTCGCCTAGCGCGGGATCGATGGAGCGGTAGTCGCGGTTTGCGTAGGGGCTGCCCATCGACCCCTTGCGATGCAGCTCGCCGATGGGATGGATGGGCATGAGCCAGACGATGTCCGCGCCCAGCGAGCGGATGCGGGGGAGGTCGTCGATGATGGCCGCGAGGGTCCCGGCCTGCGTGTGGTTGCGCGGGAAGACGGAGTAGATGATGGAGCGCTGGAGATCGGGGTTAGTGTTGGCTGCCATGGGCGCCTCCTCGTGCTTGCGTTTTTGTCGCGCGTATTCGAGGGACATTGTGATGCAAGGCGCACGCGCGTGCGTACGTGACGCGAAAATGCTTGGTTGGAGGCGGAAAAGTGCGCACTCAAATCGCTTCTCCACAATTGAGCTGCGCTTTTGTCGACGGAGAAGGCGATTATCTCGTTGAGTGCGCACTTTTGGCAGAGTGCGGCGCGCGGCTAGCCTCGATGTGGGGAAAACCGCTCGCCGGCGATTCCAACCCACTCGCCGCAGCATCCTGGGCCGTGCGCGCAGCTGCGCCCGAATGCCCCATATGATGCGATTGGTAACGTTTCCGGTAACGCTACCAGTAACGTTTCCAAATGAGGCAGCTGGCAACGAACGCTGTCAGCTGCAAGGGCGACCCTGAGGAGCGCATGGCAAACATCAAGGACATCGCAGCCTATTGCGGCGTCGGCGTGAGCACGGTGTCTCGTGTGCTCAACAACCACCCCGATGTGAGCGCGTCCACGCGTGCCAAGGTGCTCGACGCGGCCAGCGCCCTCCACTACGTCCCCAACTCGAGCGCCCGCGACCTCGCCGGCAATCAGGCAGACGCAATCGGCCTGGTGGTGCGCGGCGCTGAGAACCCCTTCTTCACGGGCGTCATCCGTGCCATCGAGCGCAGCTGCGCGCAGGCGGGCCTCACCATGGTCCTCAGCCAGATTCGGGCGGGCGCCGACGAGATGGCAGCCGCAGCCGGGCTCGCACTCTCGAAGCGCCTCCTCGGCATCATCATGCTCGGCGGCCGCTACGACTACACGCGCGAGGAGGCCCTCGCCCTCGGCGTCCCCTTCGTGTGCTGCACCTTCACCAACCACTTCGGCGACCTCGACCGCGCCGAGTTCTCGTCCGTTTCCATCAACGACAAGGCCGAGGCCTATTGCGCCACCAAGCTCCTCATCGAGCAGGGGCACGAGCGCATTGCGGTGCTGCTCGACTCCGTCAGCGACCGCTCGATCTCCGAGCGTCGCTACAAGGGCTACTGCGAGGCGCTCTCGGACGCGGGCATCCCCCTCGATGAGGGGCTCGTGCTCGAGACGGGCGACTTCACGATGGAGGCGGCCTACCGCCGCTGCCAGCAGTTCCTCGAGGAGCGCCGCGACCTCACGGCCATCTTCGCCGTCGCCGACTCCATGGCGATCGCGGCCATGAAGGCGCTCTCCGATGCGGGCCTCTCGGTGCCGCAGGATTGCTCGATCATCGCCATCGACGGCATCGACATGTCGCTCTACACCGTCCCCACCCTCACGACGCTCGCGCAGCCGCAGGCGACGTTGGGCGAGGAGGCGGTCCGAATTTTGGTTGAGGTGTTGGGCGGGGCAGCGCATGCCCATGTCCGACTCGAGACGACCCTGAGGCCCGGGGGCACCGTGGGCCGCGCTTATTAGGCACCAAGCATCATGGGGATGCGAAGCAGACAGGAGGAGTTACACATGAGCACCAATCTTACGCGCAGGGCATTCGTAGGCACCGCGGGCCTCATGGCAGCCACCCTGGCCGCCTGCGGCAACTCCAACCAGAGCGCCGACTCCGGCACCGACGCGTCCGCCGATTCCGGCAGTTCCGACGCCAGCACCCAGGCTGCCGGCAAGGTGTACTGGCTCAACTTCAAGCCCGAGATCGACGAGACCCTCCAGGAGCTCGCCGGCACCTACACCGACCAGACCGGCGTGCCGGTGAAGGTCGTCACGGTCGCCTCGGGCACCTACAGCCAGACCCTCATCGCCGAGATGGACAAGTCGGAGGCCCCGACCCTCTTCGTCATCGGCAACTCCGCCGGCGTCAAGGAGTGGGGCGACTACGCGCTCGACCTCAAGGGCACGGCCATCGAGGGCGAGCTCAACACTGACGCCTACAACCTCGAGGACGAGGACGGCAAGCTCGTCTCCATCGGCTACTGCTACGAGTGCTACGGCATCGTCGCCAACGCCGACCTCATCGAGAAGGCCGGCCATAAGGTCGACGACATCAAGAACTTCGAGTCGCTCAAGACCGTCGCCGAGGACATCCACAAGCGCGCCGGCGAGCTGGGCTTCGACGCCTTCGTCGCCACCGACATGGACGACTCCTCCAGCTGGCGCGTCACCGGCCACCTGGCCAACATCGACTACTACTACGAGGAGCAGGACGATGGCGGCTGGAACGAGTGCCCCGCCGAGATCAAGGGCACCTACGTGGACAACTACAAGATGATCTACGACCTCATGATCAACAACTCCGTGGTGGAGCCCTCCACCCTGGCCACCGGCGGCCACGATCCCGCGGCCCAGTTCACCGGCGGCGAGGCTGCGTTCTTCCTCACCGGCTCCTGGGATTACGCGACGCTCTCCGAGGCTCAGCCCAACGTCAAGATGCTCCCGTACTACTGCGGCGTCGACGGCGAGGAGAAGGCCGGCCTGAACTGCGGCACCGAGAACTGCTGGGCCGTGAACGCCAACGCCTCCGAGGACGACCAGCAGGCGACCATCGACTTCATGGTGTGGCTGGTCACCGATGCCGACGCTTCCGCCAAGATGGTCGACCAGCTGGGCATCATGCCCTACAAGGGCGCTGCCGAGTCCACAAACGGCTTCCTCAACGACGCCGCCGCCTACACCGAGGACGGCTGCTACGTGATGGACTGGGCCACCAACTACCAGCCCAACGTCGATCAGTACCGCGCCGCGCTCGTCTCCGCGCTCAACGCCTACAACTCCGATTCCACGGATGCCAAGTGGGCTGACGTGCGCACGGCCTTCGTCGACGGCTGGGCGACGCAGTACAAGGCCGCCAACGCCTAAGCTCGGCGCTCAGCACCAAGGAACGTCTTTCTCTCCTTCAGCCGGGGCGAGAAGGTCCCCCTCCCGCCCCGGCCCCTTTTCGCAAAGGAGGCGCCTCATGGCGCACGCGACTGCTGACAACTCGATCAGACGCACGACGCGCCGCTGGTCCTGGCTGTTCATGGGGCCGGTGGTCGCAGCGTTTTGCATCGGGTTCATTTGGCCCTTCTTCCAGGGCATCTACCTATCGTTCTGCAAGTTCCGCCTCACGAGCGACGCCGAGTTCATCGGCACGGCCAACTACCAGGAGGCGCTCGCCGACCCCAGCTTCCAACACTCGTTCTGGTACACGTCACTCACCGCCGTGGTGAGCCTGGTGCTCATCAACGTGCTCGCCTTTGCGGTGGCCTACGTGCTCACCCAGAACATCCGGGGGTCCAACATATTCCGCACGGTGTTCTTCATGCCGAACCTCATCGGCGGCATCGTGCTGGGATATATCTGGTCGATGATCTTCGACGGCATCCTCGCCGCCTACAGCACCTCGATCCTGCTCGAGACCAGATACGGATTCTGGGGACTCATCATCCTCCTGTGCTGGCAGCAGATCGGCTACATGATGATCATCTACATCGCGGG
>CACZNT010000084.1 GCA_902782635.1 uncultured Coriobacteriaceae bacterium | reverse complement strand
GTGAAGGCGAGGAAGAAGGGCGTGAAGGGAGCGAAGAGCGTTGCTGCCTAGGCTAGCCCCTTGTCACACAAACTACCGAAGCCTCAGGATCCTCATCTACATGATCGCGTTCTTCCTCTACATTGACGGCGTCCACACGGTGATCTCGATGTCGACGAGCTACGGCACCCAGCTCGGCATCGACTCCACGCAGCTGGTGCTCGCGCTCCTGGTGACGCAGTTCGTCGCCTTCCCCAGCGCCATCATCTACGGGCGCCTGGCGGGCAAGCTGGGCACGCTGAGGATGATAAAGATCGCGGTGGCGGCCTACGTGTGCATCGTCGTGTTCGCGGCGTTCTTCCTGCGCTCGGCCGCCGAGTTCTGGATGCTGGCCATCGCGGTCGGCCTCTTCCAGGGCGGCATCCAGGCGCTTTCGCGCAGCTACTTCGGCAAGATCATCCCCAAGGAGAAGTCGAACGAGTACTACGGCTTCTACGACATCTTCGGACGCTACGCTTCCGTGGCGGGCACGGCCATCGTGTCGGGCGTGACGGCGATGACGGGCAACGCGTCGCTCGGCGTGCTCTCGATAGGCGTCCTGCTCATCGGCGGGTTCGTGATGCTCAGCCTCCTGCCCTCCGAGTGAGGCCTGCGAAAAACGTGACACTTGGGGACAGTCCCCTTTGTCATGACAAAAGGGACAGGTTCAGGATCTGGCCGCAGTGGGCGGGGCCCCGTGCGGTTGCCGGATGGGGGCTCTGGCTCGGGTCGGCGGTTGGACGCGGAAACGCGCCGATTTGCCGATTTCCGTGGATTCGTCTGGGCGTTTGGGGCCTGCTCGCATGTCATTGTGGGAGCGGGCGCTGCGAGGGCAAATCGCCCGGCCCGCGCATGCGCGTCGGGCGCTAGAATGTCGATGGAAAACCATCGATCCAACCCATGCACCTTGGGGGCACGTGCGTGAATCCCGTCATCGTCATACCGTCCTACTGGGCTGCCGACGGCCGGCCCCGCGAGATTGGCGCCGTGGGCGTCTACGACCACACCACCCCCACCGACAAGCCCCTGCCCGAGCTCGAGACCTGCCTCGAGTCGCTCGAGCAGGTGCGCGGCATCACGCGCGTCATCGTGCTCCTGGTGAGTGCGCCCGGCTCCGAGCGGGCGGCCCGCGCCCGCGTGGGGTCCATCTGCCGCGCGCACCCCAACCTCAACCCCCTCATCGTCGGCTCGCGCGAGGCGGCCGTCATCGCCGAGGTCGTGAGCAAGTTCATCCGCGGCATGGACGGGGAGACCATCTCGCTGCGCGGCTACGGCGCCATCCGAAACTGCGGCCTCATCGCCGCCTCCGTCCTCGGACACGACGCCGTCGTCTTCCTGGACGACGACGAGGTGGTGCTCGACGACAGCTTCCTCATCGACGCGGTGTACGGCCTGGGCCAGCGTACGCGCCAGAACCTCAAAGTGCTCGCCAAGAGCGGCTACTTCCTCGATCGCGAGGGCTCGCCGCTGGCCGGCGGCAACGTGCGCTGGAGCGACCGCCTCTGGTCGAAGCACGAGGAGTTTGACGCCTGGATGATGCGGGCGCTCGCCTCCACGCGCATCTCGCGCTCCAATGTGGGCTGCGGCGGCTGCATGGCCCTGCATGCCGAGGCCTTCACCCAGGTGGCGTTCGACCCGTGGATCACGCGCGGCGAGGACCTCGATTACGTCATCAACCTGCGCGCCTTCGGGCTCGACATGTGGTTTGACAACGAGTGGTGCGTGCGGCACCTCCCGCCGCCCACGCCCTCGAGCGCCCAGCGCTTTCTGCAAGACGTCTACCGCTGGACCTACGAGGCGTCCAAGGTGGAGCTCATCAACGGCCGCGCCAACCTCCGCCGCATCACGCCCGAGTCGCTCATGCCCTATCCGGGCCCGTGGATCACCTCCGACGTCGCCCCGCGCATCCGCTCGACCGCGCTGCGCCGGGCGATTACGTCGTCGGAGCGCTCCGACTACCTGGCCATCTGGCGCTACGGCTGCGCGCAGGCGGCAGAGTATGCCCGCTCGCACGCCGACAGCTACCTGCGCCTGCAGAGCTACTGGCCCGAGGTGATCTCCACGCTGTGGGACGTCCCGCAGCTCGCCAAGGCGATCCGCGAGTCGGGCGACCCCTTTGCCCGCGGGAGCGAGGCAGGTGAGGCACGATGAGCCGAGATCGCTCGCTCTCCGGCTGGCTCACGCGCAACCTCGGCATACTGCTGATGATCGCGCTCACGGGCGGCGCCATCGCCTGCCTGCTCCTCATCGCGAGCGAGCTCGAGGATTCGAACGAGCGGCGCATCATCCTCGCCTCGGTGGCCCTCGTCGTCGTGGCGATGGGCATCGTCGCCCTGCTCCTCGCGCCTGACGCGCTGCGCTCGCAGGCCACGAACCGCACGCTGAGGATGGTGTCGAGCACGCTCGACCATATGAGCGGCGGCCTCAACGAGCAGAACTGCCAGGCCACCTGCGAGGTCCTGCTCCCCGAGACCGGCGCCATGGCCATCGCCATGACCAATCGCACGCACGTGCTGGCCTACGTGGGCGAGGGCCAGGCCGACTACCCGCCCGGCAGCCCCATCCGCACGCAGGTTACCCAGCAGGTCATCGAGACCGGCGAGCCCCAGCGCTTCGTGAACCGCGGGCCGGAGTCGATGGTGCCCGCCGAAGGGCAGGACATCCCGGTGTACGTGCCCGCGGGCATCGTGGTGCCGCTCAACGTGCGCGACAAGACGGTGGGCGCCATCAAGTTCTACTACCGCAACCGCCGCGACATCGACCGCACCCAGGAGGCCATCGTCTACGGCCTCGGGCAGCTCGTCTCCACCGAGCTCTCCACCTACGAGCTCGACCGCCAGGCGGAGCTCACCGCGCGCGCCGAGGTCAAGGCCCTGCAGGCGCAGATAAACCCGCACTTCCTCTTTAACACCCTCAACACGATCGCGGCCTTCACCCGCACCGACCCGGGCCGCGCGCGCGACCTCCTGCGCGAGTTCGCCGTGTTCTACCGCCAGACGCTCGAGAACTCCGAGACCACCATCCCCGTCTCGCGCGAGATCGAGCAGACGAAGCGCTACCTCACCTTCGAGCAGGCGCGCTTCGGCGAGGACCGCATCGTCGAGCGCGAGAGCATCGAGCCGGGCTGCGAGGACGTGGGCGTGCCCAGCTTCATCGTCCAGCCGCTGGTGGAGAACGCCGTGCGCCACGCCATGCGCGACGAGGGGGCGCTGCACATCGACATTCACGTGGCAACCGATGGCGCCGACGTGCTCATCGCCGTCACCGACGACGGCCTCGGCATGGACGAGTCGGACGCGCAGGCCCTGCGGGCCGGTGCGCGACCCGCTGGCGACGCGAGCGAGGGCGCTGGCGTAGCCCTCAGGAATGTTGCGGAGCGAATTGAGCGATTCTATGGTATTGGTTCAGGGATAGAGATTCTCTCCAAGCCGGGCGAGGGCACGAGCGTCACGCTCAGGCTTGCGGAGGCTGCGCCGCGTGTCGAGAACGACCAGGGATAGCGGCGCGGGTGAAGGGAGTGCATTGCCATGCTTAACGCGATGATCGTCGATGATGAGGCCCCTGCGCGCTCCGAGCTGCGCTACCTGCTCGAGGAGACCGGGCGGGTGGACGGCATCGTCGAGGCCGCGAGCGCACGCGAGGCCGTCGAGCGCCTGATGGAGGGTCGCCCGGACGTGCTGTTCATGGACATCTCGATGCCTAAGACCACGGGCATGCAGCTCGCGGAGGCGCTGCATCGCCTCAAGAACCCGCCCGCGGTGGTGTTCGTCACCGCCTACAGCGAGTACGCGCTCAACGCGTTCGAGGTCGACGCGGTTGACTACCTCATGAAGCCGGTCGAGACCGAGCGCCTCGAGAAGGCCCTCGACAAGGTCCAGGCGCGCGTCAAGCCGCAGTCCGCCACCCGCACCTCCGTGGAGCGCATCCCGGTGGAGAAGAGCGGCCGCAAGGTCCTCGTCCCGATCGACCAGATCCGCTACATCGAGGCGAAGGACGACTACTCCTGCATCTACACCGACACCGACCGCTATCTCTCCACCATCTCGCTGGCCCAGCTCGAGAACAAGCTGTCGCCGCACGGCTTCTTCCGCGTGCACCGCGGCTACATCGTCAACCTCGAGTACGTCGAGGACGTCGAGACGGTGGCCAGCGGCATCCTGCAGCTGGGCATCAATGGCATCGAGGGCAAGAAGATCTCGGTGTCGAGGCGCCGCGTGGTCCAGCTCAAGCGCGCGCTGGGCATCTAGCGGGAGCCCCACCGGACGCATCGGCCGTGCTGCACCGCGTCGACATCATCAGCGACACCCATGGCTACCTCTCGGGCGAGCTGCTCGAGGCCCTCGAGGGGGCCGAGCTCATCGTGCACGCGGGCGATTGCTGCTCACGCGCCGATTACGAGGTGCTGGGCAAGTTCGCGCCGGTGCAGATGTGCCTCGGCAACAACGACTGGAACTACTCCTACGGGCCGGACGTGGTGAAGGACGTTCGCTTCTTCCGCTTCGGGACGCGCTGGCAGATCTGCCATTACGAGGAGCTGCTCGACACGACCACCTGCGACATCGCAGTGTGCGGCCATACGCATCGGCCGGTGCTCGAGCGGCAGGGGAGATGCCTGGTGGTGAATCCTGGCAGCACCACCTTCCCGCGCAACCAGGAGGGGGCCACGATGGCGCGCCTCATGGTGGGGGACGACGGTGCGATAGAGAGCGCCTGCGTGCTCACGCTGGACGACGGCGAGACCCTGATCGCGGAGCCCGGCAAACGCCAGGCCGGAACGGGCGGCTTCTGGCGCAGCTTCTTCTGATCGTGGGCAGGAGAGGCTGTTCCCTGCTCACGGGACGGACAATCTTGCGGATGACTACGTCACCCGAAATACCCTAGGTAAACCTATGGGACTTTGGTCCGGATTGGTCGATTCGGGCTCGGGGAGGCCAAAGTACCCCATGAAAACCTCTGGGACTTTGGATTGGACAATCCCGAAAACGACACCGTCACCAGTGAGCAGAAAACACGTCCCCTGCTCACGATTCTTGCTCGGGGAGTGCCTTTCCCTGCTTGGCTAGCCAAATCCTGTGGCTCGAATGTCGTCCCGATTCGTCTGGCAGGAAGCGCGGCACGATGAACGCGATGTAGAAGATTAGCCACACCGTCGACACGAGCAGGCCGGCGAGCACGTCGGTTGCGTAGTGGACGCCCAGGTACACCCTGCTCACGCCCACCATCACCACCAGCCCGCCGAAGATGAGCGGGTACACGCGCCGCTCCACGGGATCCGTCTCGTAGCGCCAGACCAGCCAGGCCAGAAGCCCGTAGAACGCCATTGCCACCATGGAGTGTCCCGACGGGAAGCTGTAGCCCACCTCGTCGGTGAGTGTGTAGCCCTCGGGGCGCGGCCGTTGCACGAGCTCCTTGAGCAGCGTGTTGAGGATGACGACGAGGACGAGGTTCGTCCCGGCGCACCAACCGGGGCGCCTGCCGGGGGCGAAGGCGGCCACGGCGAGGAGCATCGCGGCGAGCACCACCGGGCTCGCCAGGGCGGAGAAGCCCTCCATGATGGGGTTGAGCCAGGGACGGCGCAGCCTCAGCACGAAGAAGTTGTAGGCAAAGCGGTCCCAGCGATTGAGGTTCGCCTGGTAGGTCTTCGACATGAGCACGAAGAACGCCCAGACGCACACCGCCACGAAGGCGAGTACGAGCAAGGTGCCGAGAACGCGTCGAACGCTGAGGATATGGCCGCCAGTCTCCTTGTCCATGGGGACTAGGATAGCCTAGATGTGCGCTTCGAGCTCCTGCACGAGGGCGGCTTTGTTCATGCTGCCCACCATCGTGTGCGCCACGTCGCCGCCCTTGAACAGGATGAGCGTGGGGATGGAGACGATGTTGAAGCGAGTGGCCAGGTCGGGCGACTCGTCGACGTTGCACTTGTAGACGGCCAGGCGGTCGGACATCTCGCCGGCGACCTCGTCGACGATGGGGCCGAGCGCGCGGCAGGGGCCACACCAGGTTGCCCAGAAGTCCACGAGCACGGGCTTGTCTGCATTTGCGAGTACGGACTCGAACGTTTCGGTGGTGACTTCCTGGGACATGGCTTCCCCTTCCACTCGCGATCACGGTCTCTTGCGCTTACCTTCGCTTATACCCGTCCGAGCGCGTTTAATCACCTCCGCTACAATGCAGGCGGATTCTTTTTTCGGAGGCGAGCTGCTGGAGGGGCGCATGTCGGGCGGACGCGATAGCAGGCGCAACGTGTATGCGGAGAAGGCTGCGGCCGAGCTCTCCGCGCTGGCGGAGCGCGGGGTGACGTTTGCTGGCAACGCCTTCTCGAGCATCCTGCTCATCAAGGGGGTCCTCTCTGAGGCAGAGGCGGCGGGGGAGGATCTGCTCGCGGGGCGCGACGGCGAGGCCCTGCGCGCGGCGCTCCTGAGGTTGGGATACGCCCCTCACGACTGGTGCGCGATGGCGGCTTGCGATGCGAAGGGGATGCCGCTCGCGCCCGAGCTGGTAGCCGAGGCAATTGCCGCCCTTTCTCCCCTCACGCTCGTGGCCTGCGACGATGCTGCCGCAGAGCTGCTGCGTGCTGCCCTGGGCGACGATCTTGCGGCGGGCCTTACGCCTGGCGTGGTCACGTGGGCGCGCGGGATGCGCGTGCTCTCGCTCGGCGGCTTTGCCCAGGCGCTCGAGGCGGGGGAGGACGAGCGTCAGCGCGCCTGGCGTTGGCTCAAGCAGATCCCGCCGCTTGCCGAGCCCTACTAGATGAGTCGATGGGGACGCGCGCTTCCCTTAACGTCCGCTGCTAACGGAAGCCAGAGAGGCTGGGTGTCATCCTGAGCGAGCGAAGCCCCTTGTGTCATCCTGAGCGAGCGAAGCCCCTTGTGTCATCCTGAGCGAGCGAAGCCCCTTGTGTCATCCTGAGCGAGCGAAGCGAGTCGAAGGATCCCCCGAGGTCCTTCGACTCCGCGCCTGCGGCGCTCCGCTCAGGACGACACGCAATTAGCGTCGCCTGCTAACTTGCCACCGTGCGCCTGCGCTACGATAGAGGATGGCAATTCCGTCGAGCGAAGGAGCATACGATGCCCAACATCCCCGCACCCGTTGACGCGACCCAGCTTCCCGAGTGGAAGGCCCTCCAGGACCACTTCGACAAGCTCCAGGCCGAGGGAATCAGCCTGAAGGACTGGTTCGCAGCAGACCCCGAGCGCGTCGAGAAGCTCAGCTTCGACACCTCCGACCTGCACTTCGACCTCTCGAAGAACCTCATCACCGAGGAGACGGTGAAGCTGCTGGCCGACCTCGGCCGCGCCGTCGGCCTCGAGGAGCGCCGCGACGCCATGTACCGCGGCGAGCACATCAACACCACCGAGGATCGCGCCGTGCTGCACACCGCCCTGCGCCGCCCCGCCTCCGAGGCCGGCAGCCTCATGGTGGACGGCCAGGACACCGTCGCCGACGTGCACGAGGTGCTCGACCGCATGTACGCCTTCGCCGATCGCGTGCGCTCCGGCGCGTGGAAGGGCGTTACCGGCAAGCCCATCGAGACGGTCGTCTCCATCGGCATCGGCGGCTCCGACCTCGGCCCGGTGATGGTGTACGAGGGCCTGCGCCCCTACCTGGACGGGCCCGCGGTGCGCTTCGTCTCCAACATCGACCCCAACGACGTCGGCGAGAAGGTCAAGGGCCTCGACCCCGAGACCACGCTCTTCATCGTCGTCTCCAAGACCTTCACGACGCTCGAGACCATCACCAATGCCAAGATGGCCCGCTGGTGGCTGCTCGACGCGCTGCGCAAGGCCGGCGCCATCGACGATTCGGCCGAGCGCGAGGCCGAGACCATCGCCAAGCACTTCGTCGCCGTCTCCACCAATCTCGAGCTCGTCGCCGATTTCGGCATCGACCCGGAGAACGCCTTCGGCTTCTGGAGCTGGGTGGGCGGCCGCTACTCGGTGGACTCCGCCGTGGGCCTCGCCCTCATCCTCGCCTTCGGCAAGGACGTCTTCCAGGACTTCCTCGCCGGCTTCTACGACCTCGATCGCACTTTCGAGACGGCGCCGCTCGAGGAGAACGTCGTCGCACTGATGGGCCTCATCAATGTCTGGTACGTGAACTTCTTCGGCGCCGAGAGCCACGCGGTGCTGCCCTACGTCCAGTACCTGCATCGCTTCCCGGCCTACCTGCAGCAGCTCACGATGGAGTCGAACGGCAAGAGCGTTCGCTGGGACGGCACCCCCGTCACCTGCGAGACGGGCGAGATCTTCTGGGGCGAGGCCGGCACCAACGGCCAGCATGCCTTCTACCAGCTCATCCACCAGGGCACCCGCATGATCCCGGC
>CACZNT010000083.1 GCA_902782635.1 uncultured Coriobacteriaceae bacterium | reverse complement strand
GCGTCGAGCTGTCCATCCACTTCAACAAGAAGTTCGGCGCGGGCCTCTTCGGCGGCGAGGGCTTCATCATGCAGAAGGTGTCGGGCAACGGCATCGTGTTCGCCGAGATCGACGGCGAGCTGGTGGAGTACGACCTGGCGCAGGGCCAGCAGATGATCATCGACACCGGCTACGTGGCGGGCTTCGAGAGCACGGTTAGCATCGACATCCAGCAGGTCAAGGGCATCAAGAACAAGCTGCTCGGCGGCGAGGGCTTCTTCAACACCGTCCTCACCGGACCTGGCCGCATCTGGCTGCAGACCATGCCGATCTCCGGCGTCGCCGGCGCCATCCAGCCCTTCATCGTCACCGGATAACCGTCACCGGGCAACACGGCTCGGGGATAGTCAAACGTGACAGTTGGGGACAGTCCCCAACTGTCACGTTTTGTGATTGACAAGGGGGACAGTCCCTTTTGTCATGCCAAAAGGGACAGGTCTTATGCCTAGGCATCCTCGTCGTCGGATTCGAAGACGGAGAAGATCGAGTCCTCGTCCTCTTCGGTGAGCTCGTGGTTGTAGTAGATCTCGCGTCCGCGGCGCTCGAGGATGATCGCGATGATGAGCGAGATCACCACGCCGCCGGCGATGAGCCAGATCACTCCCTGGCGCGTGCCGAAGAGCCAAGAGAGAAACTGCGATACCTGGTCCATGCGTCCTCCGCTACGAAGTGCCTGATGGCGTGGATAAAGCCGTCCACAAGTATATACTTGGATAGCTGTGCAGCCGGACGGGCGCGTCGCCCGCCGCAAAATCGAGGGAGTGAAGATGCTCGACATCAAGTTCGTACGCGAGAATCCGGATGCGGTTGACAAGGCCTGCGAATCGCGCAACGCCACCTGGGACCGCGACCGCTTCATGGAGCTCGACGAGCGCCGTCGCTCCCTCATTGCCGAGGTCGAGGGGCTGCAGGCCGAGCGCAACGCCGTCTCCAAGGAGATCGGCCAGCTCATGGCGGCCGGCAAGAAGGACGAGGCCGAGGCCGCGAAGGCCCGCGTCACCGCGAACAAGGAGCGCATCGCCGAGCTCGACGCCGCCCGCGACGAGGCCGACGAGCAGCTGCGCGCCCTCGTGAGCTCCATCCCCAACCTCCCGGACGAGTCGGTGCCGCTGGGCAAGGACGACAGCGAGAACCCCGAGGTGAGGCGCTGGGGCACACCGCGCGAGTTTGGCTTCGACCCCAAGGCGCACTGGGACCTCGGCCCCGACCTGGAGATCATCGACTTCGACCGCGGCGTCAAGCTCGCCGGGTCGCGCTTCTACCTGCTCGGCGGCATGGGAGCGCGCATGGAGCGCGCCCTCATCAACTTCATGATCGATATGCACACCGGCAAGGGCTTCAAGGAGTGGTGGCCGCCGGTGATCACCAATCACGACTCGCTCTTCGGCACGGGCCAGCTGCCCAAGTTTGACGAGGACCTCTACCACGTCAACCCCGACCTCTACCTGATCCCCACGGCGGAGGTGGCCCTCACCAACATCCACCGCGACGAGGTGCTCGACGCCGAGGACCTGCCGCTGTGGTACACGGCCTTTACCCCCTGCTTCCGCGAGGAGGCGGGAAGCGCTGGCCGCGACACGCGCGGCATCATCCGCGTGCACGAGTTCGACAAGGTGGAGATGGTGAAGTTCGCGACGCCGGAGACCTCGATGGACGAGCTCGAGAGCATGACGGCCGAGGCCGAGGCCGTGCTGCAGGCGCTGGAGCTCCCGTACCGCGTGGTGTGCCTGTGCACGGGCGACATGGGATTCTCGGCGGCCAAGACCTACGACGTCGAGGTGTGGCTGCCCAGCTACAACGCCTACAAGGAGATCTCGAGCTGCTCCAACTGCAGCGATTTCCAGGCCAGGCGCGCCAACATCAAGTATCGCGACCCCGCCAACTTCAAGGGGACGCGCTTCGCCCACACCCTCAACGGCTCCGGTCTTGCCGTCGGCCGCACGATGGCCGCGGTGCTGGAGAACTACCAGAACGAGGATGGGTCGGTGACGATCCCGCCCGCGCTCGTCCCCTACATGGGAGGCGTCGAGAAGATCGGATAAGACACTTTGGGGACAGGCACCAAAGTGTCATACGAGAGTCAAAAGGAAAGGGCCTCCCGAGGGAGGCCCTTGCATTTCCTGGTGCGCCGTACAGGATTCGAACCTGTGACGTCCTGATTCGTAGTCAGGCCCTCTATCCAGCTGAGGTAACGGCGCGTGCGAGAAAACATTGTGATACGTGCAATGGCCTGCGTCAAGAGTCATCGGAGGAAATACAAAAAGCGTCCCGGGAGGGAGTTCGACGATTCAGCCCCCGGGATGAAAAAAAGCGCCCCGGGAGGGGCGCGAAGCTTTTGCTGGCGGAGAGCTGGGGATGTCCGCGTATTCGCTTCGCGAATCCGCTGGGACCTCGGGCTGCGCCCTCGGCCGGCAAGGCTCCACTGGAGCCTTGCCCCCTCTCGGGTTCGAATCCCCAGCCCCGGGATGAAAAAAAGCGCCCCGGGTGGGGCGCGAGGCTTTTGCTGGCGGAGAGCTGGGGATTCGAACCCCAGAAGGGCTTTGCGGCCCTTACTCGCTTAGCAGGCGAGCACCTTCGGCCTCTCGGTCAG
>CACZNT010000082.1 GCA_902782635.1 uncultured Coriobacteriaceae bacterium | reverse complement strand
CGGGCGATGCCGATGCGCTGGCGCTGGCCGCCGGAGAACTCGTGCGCATAGCGGCTCGCGTGCTCGGAGTTGAGGCCCACGCGGTCCATGAGCTCGAGGATGCGCTCCTCACGCTCCTTCGCGTTGTCGCAGAGATTGTGCACGTCGAGCGGCTCGCCGATGATGTCGGACACCGTCATGCGCGGGTTGAGCGAGCTGTACGGGTCCTGGAACACCATGGTGGACTTGGTGCGGTACTCGCGCAGGTCCTCCTTGGTGCGGATGGGCTTGCCGTCGTAGATGATCTCGCCGTCGGTGGGCTCGTACAGGTGCAGGATGGTGCGTCCCACCGTGGTCTTCCCGCAGCCCGACTCCCCCACGAGGCCCAGCGTCTCGCCGCGCTCAATGGTGAAGCTCACGTCGTCGACGGCCTTGAGCGGCGTGGTGCGGAACCAGCCGGTGTTGATGTCGAAGTACTCCTTGAGGTGGCGGACGTCGACGAGCGTCGTCGAGGCATTGCTCTCGCTCATGCGTCATCACCGCCCTTCTTCGTGTTGCGGCGAGTCTTGGCGCCGGGCTCCTTGGCGGGGACGGTCTTCTTCTTGCGCGTGCCGCCCGCCCGCGTCGTCTTGGCCTTGGCCTTCTCGGCGCCCTCCACGAGCGCCTCCACGGCACCGTCATCAGATGCCACCGGTTTCGCGCCCGCATCGGCAGCGCGCGTCGCCGAGCGCCCCTTGAGCTTGTCGGCGTCGGTGAGCTTGCCGTGCTCGAAGACGTCCTTGACGTTCATC
Organism: uncultured Coriobacteriaceae bacterium; assembly: GCA_902782635.1. Classification (GTDB taxonomy): domain Bacteria; phylum Actinomycetota; class Coriobacteriia; order Coriobacteriales; family Atopobiaceae; genus CACZNT01. Next base: position 1,722 of record CACZNT010000082.1, on the reverse strand, counting down.
CAGCACGAGGCCTTGTGGAAGTCGTTGATGTCCATGCTCTCGGGTGCCTCGTGGATGCAGCGCTTCATGGCCGCGTCGCAGCGGGGCGCGACGGGGCAGCCCTCCGGGAGGTTCAGAAGGTCGATGGGCGTGCCGGTGATGGGCTGCAGGCGCTGGCCCATGCTCGAGAGCGTGGGGATGGAGCGCAGGAGGCCCTTGGTGTACTCGTGGCGCGGGTTGTAGAAGATTTCCTCGGCCGTGCCGCGCTCGCAGTACGAGCCGGCGTACATGACCACGATCTCGTCGCACATTTGCGCCACGACGCCCAGGTCGTGGGTGATCATGATGATCGCCATACCCATCTCCTCCTGGAGCTTCTGCATGAGCTCGAGGATCTGGGCCTGGATGGTGACGTCGAGGGCCGTGGTGGGCTCGTCGGCGATGAGGATGTCGGGCTCGCAGGCCAGCGCCATGGCGATCATGATGCGCTGGCGCATGCCGCCGGAGTGCTCGTGCGGGTACTGCTTCATGCGCTTCTCGGGCTCGTTGATGTTGACGAGCCTCAGCATCTCCACCGCGCGGTCCCAGGCCTCCTCCTTGCTGCGGTTGGTGTGCAGCGTGATGGCCTCGATGAGCTGGTGGCCGATGGTGTAGGTGGGGTTGAGGGACGTCATCGGGTCCTGGAAGATGATCGAGATCTTGTTGCCGCGCACGTCGCGCATCACCTTCTCGCCCGCGCCCACGAGCTCCTGGCCGTCGAGCTTGATCGAGCCGGAGACGATGCGGCCGGTGGGGGCGAGGATCTGCATGATGGAGTAGGCGGTAACCGACTTTCCCGACCCCGACTCGCCGACGATGCCGAGCACCTTGCCGCGGTCGAGGAAGAACGAGACGCCGTTCACGGCCTTGACCTCGCCGGCATCGGTGAAGAACGAGGTGTGGAGATCCTTGACTTCGAGTAGTGACATCTGTATCTCCTCCCTCCTACTGGTTGAGCTTGGGGTCGAACGCATCGCGCAGGCCGTCGCCGAAGAGGTTGAGCGAGAGCACGATGAGCGAGATGACGATGGCGGGGATCACGAGGCGGTAGCTGTAGCTGGAGATGCCGTTCAGCGCCTCGGAGGCCAGGCTGCCCAGGGAGGGCATCGGGGCGTTCACGCCCAGGCCGATGAACGAGAGGAAGCTCTCGGTGAAGATGGCGTTGGGGATCTGCAGCGCCGTGGAGATGATGATCACCGAGATGGCGTTGGGCAGCAGGTGCTTGCGGATGATCCAGCCGGCGCTGGCGCCGGTGGCCTGGGCGGCCAGCACGTACTCTTGCTCGCGCAGCGAGAGGATCTGGCCGCGGATGAGACGCGCCATCGAGCACCAGTACAGGAGCGCGAAGATGATGAAGAGCGAGATGATGTTCGCGCCGATGCTGGCGAAGACGGTGCCGTCGAGCGAGGTGCCCAGCGTCTCGCGCATCACGGCGGCCAGCAAGATCACCATCAGCATGTCGGGCAGGGAGTAGATGATGTCCACTATGCGCATGATGATGAGGTCGATGCGCCCTCCCATGAAGCCGGCGATGGAGCCTAGCGTGAGGCCCACCACCAGCACGATGATCGAGGCGAAGAATCCCACGGCCAGCGAGATGCGGGTGCCGTAGACGATGCGGATGAAGTAGTCGCGACCGGCGGAGTCGGTGCCGAAGAGATGCGGGAAGACGCTCTCCCCCGCCTCGATGCGCTTGAGCTCGGT
>CACZNT010000081.1 GCA_902782635.1 uncultured Coriobacteriaceae bacterium | reverse complement strand
GGCCGTGTCCAGCCCGCGCGAGAGGGCATAGGTGTCGAGCTCGTTGAAGAACGCCACGCGCAGGGCGAGGTAGGTGTTGGAGAAGAGTTTGATGGCCTCCGCCTCGGTGGAGCCCACGATGCGCACTTCGACGCCCTCGTCCTCGGCGGCGTCTGCCAGAAGCTGCGCGAACCGCCTGGCCGCCGCCTCCCGATCGGGCGTGCGCTCCGTAACGCCCACGATGATGCGGCTCGGGTGCAGGTTGTCGTGGAGGGCCTGTCCTTCGCGCAGGAACTCCGGCGAGAACGCGATGTCGAGCGCGGGGCGGCGCTGCGCCTGCTCGGTCGTGAAGCCCACGGGCACGGTCGAGCGAATGACGACGAGCCCTGCGAAGCCGGCAGCCTGGAGCTCGTCCAGCACCGACTCGACGGCGCGCGTGTCGAAGTGCCCGAGCTCGGGGTCGTAATCGGTGGGAACGGCGACGATCGCTATCTCCGCGTCCGCATAGGCCGCACGCGCATCGCAGGTGGCGGCGAGGTTGAGCTCGCCCGAGGCCAGCGCCGCCTCGATCTCCGCGTCGGTGATGGGGGAGGAGCCGGCATTCACGAGCGCCACGCGCTCGGGCAGGATGTCTACGGCCGTAACCTCATGCTCGCGCGCGAGCAGGCACGCAACCGAGAGCCCCACATACCCGATGCCCGCAACCGCGATCCTCATTGATGGAATGCTGCCTTTGCCTGGATGCCGTACCGAATCCGTCCAAGTGTAGCCCCTTTTGGCCGCACGCGTGGCCTATCCGGTGACTATCGCATCGTCTCGAGACGTGATCTGCCAGCCGTCGATCTCGATCTCCTCTTCGGGGAAGCGGACGATCACCTCGCACCCGCAGGCCTTCGCGATCGAGGCGAAGGTGTCGATCTGCGGGCGGCTCTTGCCATGGAGGAGGGTGGCGATGTAGGTGGGGTGCCGCCCGATTTCCACGCTGATGAGCCGCTGGCTCTTTCCGCTTCTATCGACCATCTCCCTCAGGACCTTGACGGGATCCATCTCTCCTCCTAATGACCAATTGCTCATCACTATGCTATCATGCCTACTAATACCTCATGATAATAGGTCAAATAATTTAGTTTGACAATAAGGGGAGGGGAGGATAGAGTGATGGGAGAGGCAAGGGTCCACGAGCGCGTGATGCGACGCCATCCGGAGCTGTCCGAGGAAGATGTCATCTGCGCCTGGCGCAACGCGTTCGTGGTGCAGGAGCGCGTCGATGAGCAGCAAGAGCGGCGGACGCTCATCGCGCTGGGAGTTGATTCGAGGGGGAGGCTCTTGGAGGTGATGGGCGCGGAGGATGCAGCCGGCGTCCAAACCGTCTTTCACGCCATGACTCCCCCTACGGTCAACGTTCTCTTCGAGCTTGGATTGGGGTGAGGTCATGAGTTCGCATGTTGTGAGCGGAGATGTCGTTCTGTCCGACGGGACGGTTCTGACCGAGAAGATGATGGACGAGATCGCGGAGCGCGCGGAACGGGGAATTCTTCCCGGCAAGCCGGGCAAGTTCCTGGTTGGCCCTCCGGGGCGCCCGCGCCTCTCGGACGAGGATCTCGTGACCATCGCCTTCAAGGTGCCTCGGTCGAGGCGCGACGAGCTCGATAGGGCTGCCAGCTCGCACGGGCAGAAGCGCTCCGAGTTTCTGCGCGACGCCCTCGAGGCGGCGCTGGCCATGGCCTAGCGCCCGCCTCGGCAGGGGGCCTAGAAGTTTCCGTCGTACTTGCGGCCCAGGAACTTCGCCGCCAGAAACGCGCGCACGCGTCCGACGAGGTGCCTGGAGCCGAGAATCCGCATAGAGCGCTCGACGTATGCGATGCCGTTCGTGTCCACCCACACGTCGAGCAGGTACTCGGCGACGCGTCCGACGGCCCGCGCGTGATAGGGCGGCAGGCTCGCGTAGTCGATGCGCGCGTCCACCTTGTCGAGGATGGGGAAGAGCCATGCGCAGTAGGCATCGAGGATGTCGCGGCGCATGACGAACATGTTGCAGATGTGGGTGGTGCGCATCGCGAGGCGTCGCTCGAGGGCCTCCGCGTACTCCGGCGCGAGCTCGGCCACCACCTCGCGGAGGATGTCGATGTGCTCGCCGTCGGCCGTGTGCGCGTAGTGCGACTCGACCGTCTCGATGTAGTAGTTGCGCTTGCGCGGCAGGATGACGGGCGCCCTGGCCAACAGGCGCTCGGCCTCCGCGGAGGTGAGGGTGCCGCGCTCGCCCGCGCCGCGGAAGTGCCTGCGGTAGTGGGCGAGGCCGATGTATTCGGCGTCGAGGTTCTTCCACGCCCAATACAGGGCCGTGAGCTCGCTGTAGCGCGCGTTGCGGTCGGAGATGTTCTCGCCCTCGTCGTCGCGCTGGAATCCCGGGAGGGTCTCCTTGCCCGCCGCACCCGCGTGCACGGGCAGGTAGAGCTCGTCCGACGGCATCCAATACGGAGCGTGCGAGGCAACTATGATGCGCGTTCGGGACATGCGGGCTCCGTGGCTGACGTGCAGATTTAGGGCGCAATCGTATCACGAAACGCGCGTATTGGACTCCCATCGCGCTTGCGCCATAATGGCGTCATGTCGCGCATCATCGAAACATCGCAGCGCAATCCGTCCTGCGCCGTCATCGACGACGCGGTGGCGACGCTCGCCTTCGGGGGCGTTGTCGTGATGCCCACCGATTCCGTCTATGGCGTGGGCTGCGCGGCCACGGAGTCAAACCCCGCGCACGAGCGCATCTTCGAGCTCAAGGCCCGCCCGCGCGAGATGGCGCTGCCCTGGCTCATCGCCGACCCGTCCGACCTCGCCCGCTTCGCCGCAGACCTCTCGCCCGAGGCCATGGAGCTGGCGCTGGCGCACTGGCCCGGGGCCCTCACGCTGGTGGTGCGCGCAAGCGACGAGGTGCCGTCCGAGTACGCTTCCGCCGACGGCACCATCGCCCTGCGCGTGCCCGACTCTCCGCTCGTGCGCGAGATCGCCCGTCGCGCGGGCCCGCTCGCCACCACGAGCGCCAACCTCCACGGTCAGGCCTCGGCCACATCGGGCGCCGACATCGACCCGGCTCTCGCCGAGGCAGTCGACCTCGTGCTCGACGCAGGCCCCGCGCCCATCGCCGTGGAGTCCACCATCGTCGACGTCGCCCATGGCGAGCCGCGCATCCTCCGCGTCGGCGCTCTCAAGCTCTAGCACGCCTCCCGCGAGCATCCCCTTTTCCCCGGCGCAGTCCTCCCGCCCTGTCCCAAATTAATGAACAAGTTATGGTGCGACCTGGGGTTCTCTCTGGAGGAGCCGCAGGTCGCCATATAACTTGTGCATTAACCGGTCCGCCTGCGCAGAAGGGAGCATCCCGTCCCTTGCACCCGCCTGAGACGTTGCGCAAAAGCGGATTTCGACTATCGTGAGGGCATGGGCCATCCGTCCTGAGGGGGAGCCATGGCGCACGTCATCCGCGAGGACAT
>CACZNT010000080.1 GCA_902782635.1 uncultured Coriobacteriaceae bacterium | reverse complement strand
TGCTCATCGGAAAGCTCGATGCCGCTCTCCTTAATAAACGCCATGCGCTCCTCCGCCGTCATGCATTTTTTCGCCTGTTCGACCTGGTCGGGGGTCAGCTCTTCGAACTTCATAACGCGCTCCTTTCTGCCGCGAAATCGTTTCTTTGTAATATTATTCGCTCATCAGGGCTGTTTCGTCTTTGCAATTGTCCAATAGCGCCTGCGCCGTGCGGGGGAGCGAGCGCGCTACCTGAGGCCCGCGGCCTCGAGGAGCGTGCGCGTGTAGTCCTCCTGCGGATTGCGGTAGACATCTCCCACTACGCCCTGCTCGAGGATGCGGCCCTCGCGCATGATCATCACGCGGTCGCAGATCTGGTAGACGACGCGCAGGTCGTGGCTGATGAAGAGGATCGAGAGGCCCAGGTTGTCGTGGAGCGAGTCCAAGAGCTCGAGCACCTGCTTCTGGATGGTCACGTCCAACGCGCTCACGGGCTCGTCGGCGATGAGGAACTTCGGGTTGCGCATGATGGCGGCCGCGATCGAGACGCGCTGGCGCTGACCGCCCGAGAGCTCGTCGGGGTAGCGCTCGAGCAGCTTGGCGGGAAGCTCCACCTGGTCGGTCACCTCGGTGATACGCTTCGCCCGCTCGTCTGCCGTCCAACGCCTCGCCGGGTCCACGCGCAGCGGCTCCTCGAGCAGCCAGCCCACCCGCTTGGCCGGATTGAGCGAGCTGTACGGGTCCTGGAACACCATCTGCGGACGATCGTCGGCCAAAAGGAGCTCGCCGGAGAAGTCGCGGATGATCCCGCAGATGGCCTTCGAGAGCGTCGTCTTCCCGCAGCCGGACTCGCCGCAGAGGCCCACGATCTCGCCCGCGCCGATCTCGAAACTCACGTCGAAGAGCACCTGCTTGAGGGCATCGTGCCCGCCGAAGAGTTTGGTGCGGTCGCGATAGTACACGTCGAGGTTGCGCGCCACCAGCACGCGGTCGCCGATGTCGGCATGCACGTCGCGCACGCCATTCAGCCTCGTCTGCCCGCCGCTCATAGGTCCACCTTCGGTATCGCGTCGATGAGCGCGCGCGTGTAGTTCTCGCGCGGGTTGAGGAACACGTCCTCGCAGGGCCCCGACTCCACGATGCGGCCCTTTTGCATCACGATGACGTGGTGGCAGAGCTGGCGCACCAGCGAGAGGTCGTGGGAGATGAAGATGATGGAGGTGCCCAGCTTGACGTTCACCTTCTGGAGCAGGTCGATGATCTTTGCCTGGATGGTGACGTCGAGCGCGGTGGTGGGCTCGTCGGCGATGAGGATCTGCGGGCGCGAGATGGTGGCCGCCGCGATCATCACGCGCTGGCGCATGCCGCCGGAGAGTTCGTGCGGGTACATCTGGTACACCTTCTCGGGCTCGGGCAGGCCCACCGCGGTCATGTTGCGGATGGCGTGCTCGTAGCACTCCTGCGCCGAGAGCTCCTTGTGGTGGATGCGCAGCGGCTCCTCCACCTGGCGCCCGATGCGCTGCAGGGGGTTGAGCGAGGTCATCGGCTCCTGGAACACCATCGAGATCTCGTCGCCCTGGAGCTGGCGCAGGCAGGCGCGGTCGCACTTGAGGAGGTTCTTCCCGGCGAAGAGGATCTCGCCGCTTGAGTTGATGGCGTGGCGGCTGAGGAGCCCCGCGATGGCCAGGGCGCTCATGCTCTTGCCCGAGCCGGACTCGCCCACGAGGCCCACGATTTCGTGCTTGTGCAGTGTGAGGTCGAAGTCGTCGACGGCCACCTCGGGCACGTCGTGGTCATGGAACTCGATGTGCAGGTCGCGCACCTCGAGGATGACCTCGCCCTGCCGCGCCTGCTCCGCTGTCAGCTTCTCGTAGGCCATGGCTAGTCCAGATTCTGCGTCGCCGGGCGCACGCCCTCGCCCATGAGCGAGAAGCCGAGCACCATCAGCACCACGACGAGGCCCGGCCCCAAGACGGCGACGGGCACGCGGAAGAAGACCTCCTGCGCCTCCGAGATCATCTGCCCCAGCGAGGCGAACGGGGGCTGCGAGCCGATGCCGAGGAAGGAGAGGCCGGCCTCGGCGAGCACGGCGTTGTTGAAGCCGATGAGGAGGTTCGAGAGCAGCACGCCCATGATGTTGGGCAGGATGTGGACGAAGATGACGCGGGCGTCGCTGGCCCCCTGCAGGCGCGCGTTCTTGACGTAGTCGAGGTGCTTGCAGCGGATGTACTCGCCGCGCACGACGCGCGCGAACGACGGGATGAAGGCGATGCCCAGGGCCCACATCACCTTGAAGGTCCCCGAGCCGAAGAGCGACACGAACACGAGGGCCAGAAGCACGTTGGGGAAGGCGAAGAGCACGTCCATCACGCGCATGACCACCTCGTCGACGATGCCACCGTAGTAGCCGGTAATGGCGCCGATCAGGATGCCGACGCCCGCCCCGATCACGATGGTGCCGAGCGCCACCAGAAGGGTGATGCGGCTGCCGTACATGACGCGCGAGAAGGTGTCGCGCCCCATCTTGTCGGTGCCCATGAGGTGGGTAGCCGAGATGCCCTGGAGGCGGTCGGGGCTCATCTCGGTGGGCTCGTAGGGCATCCACACCAGCCCCAGCACCACGAGGGCAAGGATGGCGAGCGTGATGATGGCGCCCACGCGGAAGAGGTCGGGACGGCCGAGGGAGTCGATGAATCGCCGCACGCGCCTGAATGCCTTGCCCATCGCGCTCACTCCCGCCCGATCCTGGGGTCGAGCACCTGGTAGAGGATGTCGACGACGAAGTTCACCACGATGATGACGGTGGCGATCCACATCACGGCCGCGAGCACCACGGGGTAGTCGCGGTTGCCGATGGAGGTGAGAAGCACATTTGAGATGCCGGGGATGGAGAACACGCGCTCGACCACGAGCGAGCCGGCCAGCATGTTGGCGAGGCTCATGCCGAGGAAGGTGATGGTGGGCAGGACTGCGTTGGGCAGGATGTGGCCGAAGAGCACGCCATTCGTGTCGTTGCCCCGGCTGTAGGCCGTGCGGGTGTAGTCTTTGCCGGCCTCCTCGAGAATCGAGCCGCGCAGGAGCTTGGCGAGCTGCGCGGCGCGCGGCAGGGCGATGGCGATGGCGGGAAAGACGAGGTAGCCCAAAAAGCCCGCGACGCTCCGCTCCGGCGACACGTAGCCCCCCGGGGCGAACAGGTGCAAGATCATCCCGAAGACCCAGCTAATGAGGATGCCCGAGAAGAAGGGCGGGACGGACATGATCACCTGGTTGAGCACCATTACGATGCGGTCGAGGGCAGAGCCTGCGTACTTGGCGGTGTAGATGCCCACGGGAAACCCGATGGCGCACACCAGGGCAAACGACATGGCCGCGAGCGCGAAGGTGATGGGGATCTTGGCGCCGAGCAGGGCCGTCACCGGCTGCTTGTAGACGTAGGAGGCGCCGAAGTCGCCGGTGAGGAAGGCGCCGAGCCAGCGGACGTAGCGCACGGGGAAGGGCAGGTTGAGTCCCAGCTCCTCGCGCAGCGCGTGCAGGCGCTCCGGGGTGGCGCCCGTGCCCAGGATGCGCGTGGCCGGATCGCCCGGGATGAGCTGGAAGCTGACGAACAGCACCAGGCTCACCGCGACGAGGGTGATGAGCATGGAGCCGATTTTCCTCAGAGACCTCATCGCGCGCCCCGGCTCTTCCCGTCTATCCTGCGGGCTTGATGCTCGCGATGTTCTGCGCGTAGAGCGGGTAGAACTCGTAGCCCTCGAAGCGGTTTGACAGCACGACGAAGCTGGGGAGGTCCTGGATGTAGACGCTCGCGCACTCCTCGGAGAGGATGCGCTCGCACTCCTTGTAGAGGTCGGTCTTCTCCGCCTCGTCGGTGGCCGCGCGCGCTGCGGCGAAGGTCTCGTCGTAGGCGGGGCTCGAGAAGTTGATGAAGTTGTTGCCCGCATCGGAGGCGAAGCGCGAGAGCATCGAGGGGGCGTTGAGGGCGCTGGCGTCCACGCCCACCACCGTCGCCTCGTACTCGCGTGCCGAGTAGACGTCCGAGAGCCAGCTGTTCCACTCGATCTCCTGGATGTTGGCAGTGACGCCGATGGCCGCGAGCTGCTCCTTGAGCACCTCGCAGGTCTCGATGTGCTGGGGATGCGCACTCGAGACGTGGATGGTGAAGGAGAAGCCGCCCTCGAGTCCGGCCTCGGCCAGGAGCGCCTTGGCGCGGTCGATGTCGGTGTTGTAGGTGTCGTTGAGCTCGGGCATGAAGTACTTGGCGAAGGCCGGATACATGCTCGAACCCACCTCTTCGCCCTTGCCGCCCGAGACGAAGTCCATGATCTGCTGGGGGTCGATGGCGTAGGCCAGGGCCTGCCTCACGCGCACGTCGTCGAAGGGCGCGCGGGCGTTGTTGAGGTAGAGGGCCTGGACGAGGTTCATGCCGCCCTCGTAGATTGTGAACTGGTCGGTCGGGATCTGGCCGAGCTGGGCCTCGGGCGTACGCCAGAACAGGTCGAGCGACCCGCCCGCGAGCTCCATGCCGACGGAATCGGTGTTGGAGACGATCTTGAAGATGACGTTGGGCACATGGGCCGCATGCTCGGCGTCCCAGTACTCGTCGAACTTCTCGAGGATGACGTTCTCGAGCGGCGAGCGGGAGGCGAACTTGTAGGGGCCGCAGCCCACGGGCGTGGCGTCGAGGTCGGCGACGGCTGCGGGCGTGATGCCGATGGTGAAGTAGGCGAGGAAATCGGTGTCGCCCTCCTTGAGGACGACGTCCACGTGGGCATCGTCGACGATGTCGACGTGGTCGACGGCGGCGAAGGCCGACACGAGGCTGCCGCCGGTGGTGGAGTCGCGGTAGCGCTCGATGGAGTGCTTGACGTCCTCCGCGGTGACGACGCTGCCGTCGTGGAACTTGACGCCCTCGCGCAGCGTGAAGGAGTAGGTGGTGCCGTCGGTGGAGACCTCGTAGGCCGAGGCGACGGCGGGGTTGAGGTTGCCGTCGGTGTCGGGCTTCACGAGGCCGTCGTAGACGTTGAAGAGCAGCTCGCGCGTCGCCGCCGACTCCGCGGAGGCGGGGTCCATCGAGTCGATGTCCTGCGTCACGCCGATGGTGAGGGTGTCGACATCTCCCGTCGCGCCGCCGGAGCCGCCCTCGCTGCCCTGCTGAGCGCCGCAGGCGGAGAGTGAGAGCAGGAGCGTGGAAGCCGCTCCCAAGAACGTGCGACGGGTCAGGTTGCGCTGCTGCATGGATGCCTCCCATAGGATTTGGTGCCAACCTGATATAGGATACCCACTTCATGCGCGGAATGTGCCCTCGCATGACTAGATAATATGCTACTTGGGAACATACATATAGGGAAGATAGGCGAGCGGCCCCGACCTGACAAGTTGCCCGAGCGTCCGACCTGACAAGTTACCCGGGCATCTGTCAGGTGCTCGCGCCTGACAGAT
>CACZNT010000079.1 GCA_902782635.1 uncultured Coriobacteriaceae bacterium | reverse complement strand
GGCCTCCGCAATCATGGTCTTGCCCACGCCGCCTTGGCCGACGAGGACGACGTTCTTGACCTTCTCGCTCATAGTGCCTCCTCAACTCGCATCGGCAAATCGCCGAACCTTCGCACTTTTCTTACTGTATACGGACACGCGGGCACGCGCGACAACGTATCGGGCGGCGGCAGCAATATGACAAGGGGGACAGGTTCGCGGAAATGAGTCAATTGGCTACGTCCCTATTGACTCATGCGCGGCGGAGAGACGCGGCGCTACCGTCCCCCTGTATCCTCCCGCCCGTCGGCCCTCGGCGCGCTACACTGACCCCATGGGATACAAGACGTACACATGCGCTATTGCGAAGACCTGCGGCGGCTGCGAGTGGCTGGCCGTTCCCTACCCCATCCAGCTGCGTCGCAAGCAGGAGGCCGTGGAAGCCCTGCTCGACGAGATGGCCGAGGCAGACGGCGTCGAGATCGAACCCATCCGCGGTATGGACGCCGATGGCGGCGAGCCGCTGGCCTTCCGCCACAAGGCCGCAACGCCCTTCGCCCCCGGATCGCACGGGCGCGTGAGGTGCGGCTTCTATTCCCCCGGCACGCACCACATCGTCCCCTGCTCGGAGTGCCTGACCGAGGATCCGCGCTGCCGTCCCCTCCTCAACGCGGTGGCGCGCGCGGCCGAGCGCCTGCGCATCCGCGCCTACGACGAGGATGCCGGCACGGGCCTCCTGCGCCACGCCATCGTCCGCACCGGATTCCATACCGATGAGGCGCTGCTCACCATCGTCACCAACGGCGACACCCTCAAGGGGGCGGGTGCCCTCGTCGAGGCCCTGCTGGAGGTGGACCCCAAGCTCACCTCCATCGTCCAAAACGTCAACACGCGCAAGACGAACGCCATGCTGGGCTCGAAGTCGCACGTCATCCACGGGCCCGGCATCATGCACGACATCCTCCTGGGCTGCAGCTTCGAGATCGGCCCCACCACCTTCTACCAGACCAATCCCGCCCAAACCGAGGTGCTCTATGCGCTGGCGATCGAGTCGGCCGGCCTGAAGGCGGGGATGCGCCTGCTCGACGCCTACTGCGGGGCGGGCACCATCGGCATCTGCGCGGCCGCGAGCTGCGAGGGAGTTGAGGTCGTGGGCGTCGAGCGCGGCACCGAGGCCGTGATGAACGCCCGGCGAAACGCCCAGGCGAACGGCCTTGCCGAGCGCAGCCGCTTCGTGTGCGAGGATGCGGCCCGCTTCCTGACGAAGGCCGCCGCCCAGGGCGAGCGCTACGACGTCGTGCTGCTCGACCCGCCGCGCGCCGGTTCGGCGGAGGACTTCCTGGAGAGCGTCTGCGCCGTCGCGCCCACGCGGGTCGTCTACGTCTCCTGCAATCCCGAGACCCTCGCCCGTGATGTTGCCTACCTGCGCAAACGCGGCTGGAAGCTCGATCGCGTCGCGCCGGTGGACATGTTCGGCCACACCAAGCACGTCGAGTGCGTAGTCTCGATGTCGCGCGCAGGCAGGTGATGGGCAAACCCGGCGGCAGAAGCGATATTCGTGAGCCGAACGACAACTCGGGATTTAGCGGAGGAGATCTTGAGCCTGACCGAATACGATGGGAAATATGTCCGCATCCGTGATGTGCACGGCCATGATTTCACGGGTCGTGCGCGTTACGGAAACGCCAATCTCCTGGCATACGAATGGGGAGTGGACGAAGACGGCGTCTTCATTGGGGACGCTCTCATCCGCAATTCTCAAATCGACTCAATCGAAGAAATTGCACCACACGGCACGGCCGAATTATGGACGGAGCACCTTGTGCTCAGAAGATACCGTCCGGACGATGCCGAGCAGCTGCATCAGCAGTTCGGGTCCGATCCGCAAATGCATGAGTACTCCGGGTGGAATCCGTATAGAACCCTTGAAATGGCGCAGGATACGGTGCGGCGCTTTATTGACAGCTATGATCGCGCATATTCCTATTCCTGGATAATGGATGCAAACGGGGACGATGTTGTCGCCGGGACGATTGGCGCATACGACTACGATGACGGTCAAATCGAAGTGGGTTTTAGCGTGGGACAGGCCTGGCAGGGACGGGGCTTTGCCACGGAAGCGCTAAAGGCCGTTCTTTCCCATCTGACGAAGAATGAGGGGATCGCCTGCGTGACCGCCTGGTGTGCAGCAGAGAACATCAGCTTACGCAAAGTGCTGGAAAAGTCTGGGATGCAGCTTGTCGATACGGAGAAGGGTGGACTGACTGTTGACGGCAGGGTGTATGACAAACTGATCTATGAATATAGGCCCGCATGAGACAAGGGGACATGAGACAAGGGGACAGGTAGCTTGTCTCATGTGTCTCATTCAGCGTGGGCGCGCGCTATGGTGTTTCGGCCTATTCCCGTCAGCCGCTCAATCTGCCGAATCGTCAGCCCGACTAGCTTGAGCTTCACCAGGTCCTCATCACGCTCTCGTCGCGCCAGGGACTTAACCGAGTCGATAGGTCGTCCGCCCAAAACATCGGCGGCAAGTTTCAACGCCTCGCCATCTGGCATGGCCTTCGTGGCCATTCGAACTGGGTCGACGTCCAAACATCCGACCGCATTGGAATCCGCTTGATGGAAGGCGGCGAACGATTCCACACTGCCAAACATCTCAAGCACCATGTTTGTTGAGGAAATCCGCGGACGTCCAACGTATTCGCCATAGCTGGACCATGCGTACGAGTCCAGCTTCGCGATGCCCGCCTTTTCGGGGTTCGCGTGAATGTAGCGCAAAACCGTCAGCAAATACTGATCGTCGTTTATCGGCTCGCTTCTAAAGCGCTCCTGGAATAGATGGCCGATCCTTCCGGACTTGTCGTTGAAGTAGCGGGCATACGAACCGCAGGCCTTTTTCATGCAGGCAGAAACGCCGCTCATCGGGGCGTGGAACAGTAGATGGACGTGATTTCCCATTAGGCACCAGGCATAGAGCTCGACGCCTTCGTCCGCCATGGCCTTAGCGAGCAACCCCAAAAAGCGCTCCCTGTCGGCGTCGTCTTCGAAAATCAACTGACGTCCGGTTCCGCGTGCGACAACGTGGTAGATGTCCGCCTTGCTTAGCTTGCGCTCTGTCCTCAAGCCGCACCCCCTTCGTCCGAATGTATCAGGATGATACAGGCTGGCAGTCCCCTTGTCTAAGATATGTCTGATGAGACAAGTTACCTGTCCCCTTGTCTCATAGAATGATGAGAAGGACGAGGACGAGAAGGACGCGCGCGATGAAGAAGCTCTACCTCATAGGCGGCACCATGGGCGTGGGCAAG
>CACZNT010000078.1 GCA_902782635.1 uncultured Coriobacteriaceae bacterium | reverse complement strand
GACGAACCAGACCGAGACGCTGAACGTCGACCTCTGGAACTGCTGGAACCTCCTGTTCACGGCCGTTCTGATCAACTACTTCTGCCGTCAGGCAGGCATGGCTGATGGCCTGGCCCTCGCCCTCGCCTTCGTGGGCGCCGGCATCCAGGTCGTTCTCGGCCTCAAGCAGGGCGACGCTGTCGGCCCCACGGTTGAGAAGCTCGTGGGCATCCCCGGCGTTACCGTGCCGCACTCCATGGCTCTCACCATGGCCGTTCTCTACCCGTTCGAGAAGATCATGGAGCAGATTCCGTTCATCGAGAACAACCAGATGGACGCCAGGTGGCTCCGCGATCACCTGGGCATCTTCGGCGAGAACACCGTTATGGGTCTCATCATCGGCACCATCCTCGGCCTCGTGGCCTACTGGGATGGCGGCAACCTGTTCGGCGCTTGGGTTGACGGCTCCTTCGTGGGCGGCACCCTGCACCAGGCCCTCACCCTGGGCATCCAGGCTGCAACCGCAATGAACCTGTTCCCCGTTGTCTCCAAGCTCTTCATGCAGGCCCTGTCGCCGATCTCCGACGCCGTGGGCGAGTGGATGAAGTCCAAGGTCGGCGAGGGCCGCAACCTCTACATCGGTCTTGACTGGCCGATCGTCGCCGGCTCCAACGAGCTCTGGGTTCTCACCATCCTGCTCATCCCCGTCGAGATCATCCTCGCCATCGTGCTCCAGCCGTTCGGCAACAGCGTCCTTCCGTTCGCCGGCATCGTGAACATCTGCCTGGCAGTGCCCTGCCTCTTCCTGGCCGAGGGCAACCTGCTCAAGATGATCATCCTGGGCATCATCGGCACCCCGTTCTATCTGCTCTGCAGCTCTTCGTGGGCTCCCGCCTGCACCGAGCTGGCCAAGACCTACTCGCCCGCTTCCGTCGAGGGCATCGAGTCGATCACCTGGTCGACCCCCGAGTGCCCCGACTGGCGTACCGCCATCTCGCACGCCCTCGCCGGCAACCCGATCGGCATCGTTGCGGTCATCATCTGGCTGGGTCTCTTCGTGCTGACGATGCGCGAGTTCGCGAAGCGCAACGAGGTCATCAAGGCGGAGCTCGGTCGCTAGGATTTGCGCTATCGTCAGCTGACGCTTACTCAAGACTCTCTCGGTTCTTGAAGGAGGGGCTCGTCCAAAAGGGCGGGCCCCTCTTCCCATGTGCAGGCGACGTGGAAGGCGTGCCGCGTGGGGGAGCGACGTGTGGGGGAGCGACCGCCGGTGACCGTTAGCATGGCTCGGCTAACGGTCACGGACGGCGCCGGGCCTCGGTCAGGAGCTTGTCTTCCGCGAAATGCCCCCGCCGGTGACCGTTAGCACCTTCTCGCTAACGGTCACGCACGACCGTTGCCCGGCTTACGCCCGCCTGACGTCCCCTCGAACCCCCGCCCTGCAATTTGCTAGTCCGCGCAATCGCGTGACATATTCTGCTATTTGCAAGCAATAGGCCGTCGTTTATCGCGCGGTATAGTTAAGCTGTCCGAATGGCTCCCATAAGGAGTGGGAATCGTCGAGAGGATGTAGCAATGGCTGGCTATGACAACGTACCTGATTACGAGATCAAGCGTCAGATCGTCGAGGTCGCCCAGATGATGAACCGCAAGGGCCTGGTGGGCACCTACGAGGGCAACATCTCCGCTAGGAAGGGCGACAAGGTCTACGAGACCCCGACCGGCAACTCCAAGGAGCTGCTCACCGAGGGCAAGATCATCACGGTCGACATGGACGGCAACCTCATCGAGGGTGAGCTCAAGCCCACGTCCGAGACCCCGATGCACACCATCTGCTACACCCTGCGCGACGACGTGCACGCCGTGGTCCACTGCCACGCCCCGTACTGCACCGCCTTCGCCCAGGCCAACATGGAGTACGTTGACAAGGTGTCCCCGGAGATGAACATCCTCTTCGGCAAGGTCCCCTGCCTCAAGTACGGCACCCCCGGCACCCCCGAGCTCATCGCCGAGTTCCCCAAGTACATCAAGGACTATGACGTGGTCTTCCTGGCCCAGCACGGCGTGCTCGGCGTTGGCGAGACGGTCCTCGAGGCCTACTCCAAGATCATGTCCGTCGAGATGCTGCTGCAGGTGTACTACATCCGCAAGACCCTGTTCCCGGATGTGGAGTGCGACCTCCCGGCCGACGAGATCGAGAAGCTCACCCAGATGCGCCTCAAGAACCGCAACAAGTAAGCGCATTACTGGGAGATAGCCTCCTCTTGGGGTCCCGGCTCAATGCCGGGGCCCTTCCTTTTTTGAAAGTCGTGAGGAACCTACGCGGGGAGGAGTACTTCCCCCGCATCCGAGATGGCTAGGGGTTGGGCTCGGCCGTCTCGTAATAGCCGGTCTTCTCCCAATGCTTGCGGTAGGCGAGCGGCGTCATGCCCTCGCTCTCCTTGAACACCGCCGTAAAATGCGAGGCCTGGGGGATGCCGCAGCGCCTGGCCACCTCGCGCACCGGCTGGTCGGTGTACTTGAGCAGCTCGCGGGCGTAGCGAAGGCGATTGGCCATGATGTAGTCGCCGATGGTGACGCCCACGTAGCGCTTGAAGCTCCGCGAGAGGTGAAACTTGCTCACGCCGACGTGGTTGGCCAGCTCGTCGAGCGACGTCTTGTCGGCGTAGTGCCAGTTGAGGTAGTCGACCGTCTGCCGGATGTACTCCGGCACGGAGTTGAGCGCGAGGCTCGAGTCGACGCGGCGCTCGAGCAGCATCGTCATCGTGTGGACGAGGGCGTCGTTTATGAGGACCTCGCGGCGGATCGAGGTGTTCTGCACCAGCTCGAGCATGTGGTCGAACAGCGACACGTAGGTCGGCATGTTGGTGCCGGCCACCTCGAGGTAGTCGCCGCGCTTGGTGAACTCCTTGTAGAAGCCGCGCGCGGAATTGCCGTTGAACTGGAGCCAGTAGTAGTTCCACCCGCCCGGCTCGGCCGAGATGTCGTAGTCCTTGCGGCAGTCGAACCAGATGATGTCGCCGGGACCGAGGGGGAAGTCCTGCCCCTCGTAGGTGAAGCGGCCCGCGCCGGACACGGTGAAGAAGATGTTGTAGGCGTCGAGCCCGGGTGCGTGGCGCCGGAAGGGCGGCATGGCCTCGTAGTAGCCGATGCGCTGGATGTAGAAGAAGGTGTTGATGGCGGTGGGCGTGGGCGTGGCTATGACGCGGACCGAGTTCTCCGAGAGGTTCGCGCGCTTGCCGCGGTCGATGCGCGGCACGGCGGTGGGACCCGTCTGCTTGGAGGGGGTGACGCGATAGATTTGATTGCCGATGGGGGTGACCCCACGCCCCTGAACGGGCAGCCCGCTCTCTGCCATTCGCTCTCCCTTAGCGCTGATACAAGCTCAAGGTTATCACGTATGCGCAGGATTCGGACACGCTGCCGGCATGGAAAAAGGGCGGGCGTACGCTCACATGGGGAAAATCCCCCGCGAACGAACGCCCGCCCCAGCGTTGCATCGGCCAGGAGGCTATGCCTGGCAGACCATCACCATGTTGGTCGAGGTGGTGTAGTCGCCCTGGGTGGGGGAGGTGCCAGGATCGCCGGCGGTGACCACCACGATGTCACCCGTGTGGGTGATGCCATGCTCCTTCGAGAGCATGAGGGTGTTCTTCACCGTCGCCGTGAGCGAGGCCTGCATCGTGGAGGGGTAGGCCTCGACGCCCCAGTAGAAGCAGCACTTGCGAATCGTCGACTCGATGGGCGAGGAGGCGATCACGCGGAGCTTGGGGCGAAACGCCGAGATGAGGCGTGCGGTGCGGCCGGAGTTCGTGGGCGCGAGGATGCAGGTGGCGTTCACGCGGCGCGCCGTCTCCACGGCAGCGAAGCCGATGGCGCCGTTGACGTTGCGCACGCCGCCACGGTCGTGGTACTCATGGCGCTCGTCCAGGTAGCGCTCGCTCTCGATGCAGATGTCGGCCATGGTGCGGACGGCCTCGACGGGGTACTTGCCCGCCGCCGTCTCGCCGGAGAGCATCACGCAGTCGGTGCCGTCGTAGATGGCGTTGGCGACGTCGGTGACCTCGGCGCGCGTCGGGCGCGGGTTGCGGATCATCGAGTCGAGCATCTGCGTGGCGGTGATGACCG
>CACZNT010000077.1 GCA_902782635.1 uncultured Coriobacteriaceae bacterium | reverse complement strand
TGAAGGCGAGGAAGAAGGGCGTGAAGGGAGCGAAGAGCGTTGCTGCCTAGGCTAGCCCCTTGTCACACAAACTACCGAAGCCTCTACTTTCTTGATTTCTCAAAAGACGAAATAAACATCCAGCTATTGGAAACGACCATGCCAAGGAATGATTGTTCCAGCCCAAACCCCGCTATCCTCCTTATGAAACATGCAAACATGTCTGACTTCTCATCGGGATAGTTGTCTTTCATCCAGCTCGATATGAAAGGAGCAACCTTACTGGAACTTCTATACGGCGGGTTGGCGACGACCACATGGAAGGTTCTCGACAGCGCCTCAACGTTGGCGAGCATCGTACGTAGCTTGCCCAGGAGCGCGGAGGCCATGAGCGTGCCGCCGCTCTCCACCACCTCAATCTCGCATTGGATTGTGAAGGCGTCCGCGCCATCCGGCACGTAGAGGCTGCCCACCTCGTCCAGGTGTGCCATGGCCTCGAGGAGGGAGGCGCGCTCCGCGAGGTTCGGCACCAGCTGGAGCTCGTCAGCCTCGAGCCTCACCGGCTCAAGCACGCGAATGTCGGCGTCGATGCGCCTGTCCAGGAAGTGAGGGTCCTTCTCTAGAGCCTTCATCTCCAGCGCGAAGGAGGCGATCTCGGCCGCGCGGCGGTCTATCTCGAGGCCGGAGAGGTTATTCTGCAGGATTCTGGCCGGGATGTCCTCGGGCAGGTAGCCCTCCTCCTCGTACATCCTGTAGAGAAGGTCGAAGGCGTAGACGAGGATGTGGCCCGAGCCGCAGGCAGGGTCGAGCACACGTATCTCGTCGGCGGAGGCGATGGGAAGATACTCTTCCTCCCCTTCCGGTGCAACGTAGTACTCCATGCCCTCGGTGAGTGCTGAGCCAGGATTGTTGAGCATCCAGAGGCGCCCAAGCGAGTTCTCGGCAATATAGCTAACCAGCCATTTGGGAGTAAAAATCTGAGTTGCAATTGCAAGATCGCTCTTTGAAACCTTGACGTCCTGAACCTCGTCCCTCCTCTCCCAGATGTAGAACTGATAGAGCCAGCCCAGCACCTCGACCGATTCGCACGTCTCGTCGTCGAGCTCGGAGACGATGCGCGAGAGGATGGAGTCCTGGGCGAGCAATCCCTGCGGCATCAGAAGGCCCGATGCCACGTCGTCGGAGAAGAGGTAGGGCATCGGCTCGGCATAGCGCTCGCACACTGCGGCGAGCAGCTCCTCGTATACCTGCTCGGCAGACATGGTCACAAGGTTCGCGCGGAGCTCTGGGCGGAGCGGGTACTCGGGATCGAAAACCCCCTGCATGGCATCTGCGAGGATTGCGGGCTGGGTGGAGCCGGGCCTGGGGGTAACCACGGGGATTGAGGTGTAGCCGTGAGCGTCCATGAACCTCAGGGCGCAGAGGCGGTTGAACCAGGTGTAGGCGGCCGAGTCGACGACGGACTCGCGGCCCTCCGTACGCAGCCGCTCCTCGAGCCTCTCCACCTGCTGCCTGTGCTCCAGGCGAGCCTGAGACCCTTCAGCAAGGACTGAGTCGAGCCGCGCCTCGGCCTCCGCCCTCAGTGCCTCCCGCACGCCTGCTGCCAGGTTCTTGATCCTGTTGGAGTCCATCCTCGTTCGCCTTTCCTAGAAATCCCTGCCAAATGCGCGGTTGACGCTGTACTCGCGCTCCCATGCGACCTTCGTCGCGTTCGTGTTGCCCACCCTCGTGCTGATGCGCAGGAAGGCACTCTGATGCTTGTCCACGTCGTCCGTGAGGTCGAGCACGACGCGCGTCTTCCTGTCCTCCGAGGACATGGACGTGCTCTCGAGGGTGAGCGTCTGCTCCGTGGATGAGAGGAGCGTGCCGTCCTTCGCGTAGAGGCCCACGATGGCAACGGATGCCGTCACGTTCTCGGAGAGGGGCTCCGTCTGATACACGTCGACCATCACCGTGGGGCCAGTGATGGAGGCACGGCCCGTCGGAAAGCCGTCGACGTCGACGGGATGCGCGGCATCCTTGCCCTTTACCTGCTCCACGCATATCACCGGGATGATGTTCTCCTGCGGGGAGGCGCCTCCGTGCACGAAACGGGCGCCGGAGCCCGAGAGCCTGAGCCTTGTGATGCCCATCGGCACGGCGATCTTGTAGTCGCCCACGAGCGAGAGCTGCTCGGGCGTGTACTCGATGAGGACGTCGCTCGAGGGGATCGCGTCGCCCACGATGAAGCGGCGTGTGTGCTCGGAGTCGACGGCGTCGGAGCTCTTGAGGATGCTGAGGCCGGGTACGTCGGCGTACTCGTGCGGCTCAGGGTCGTGGTCCTGGTAGATGAATCCGTGGTCTGCTGTGATGTAGACCTTCCCGCAGCCCGCAGCGAGGAGCATACCCGTGAGCGTCTCCACCTCGGCGAAGGCACGCCTCGTCTCTGGGAAGACGTTCGTCTCCGTGTCGCGCTTGTCGCCGACGAAGTCGATGACGTTGTGGTAGACGACGATCACCGGGGCGCCGGGCTCGGAAATAGAGCCTTGAGCGAGCACGTCCTTCGCACGGAGGGCGCGCGCGCCCGCCAGCCTCTCGGCCATGAGCTTCTCGCGGTTCGCGGTGCCGCCCGTGGGCTTGCCGCCCTTGGTAACGTTCGTGTCGGGCTCGATCATCATCGGCCCGTCGGGCAGAAGGGCCGCCATGCCAAGCTGGGTATAGGAGGGGATGGTGGAGAGGGCGGGCTCGATGCTGGTCTTGGCCCTCCTCACGTTCTGCGCGATCCGGGAGGCGAGCTCCTCGCCCATCTCGAAGCGAAGCGCATCCGAGACGACAATGCCGATTCGCTTGCCCTGGGCTGCCTCGGGGACCTGCCGCAGGACGTACCTCATGAAGAAGCTCGTCTGGGCGCTGTCCACTTCAGGCGGCCAGACGCCATTGTCGAGAACGTGCGCCTGCCAGCGATTGGCGATGTCGGAGAGGTAGCTCCCGTAGTCGGCCTCGGCTTTGGCGACGGCGCCCGAGAGCGAGTCCTTGAAGTGGCCTGCGGGCACGCGGTGCCACGCCTCGATGAGGGCGCGGTAATGGGAGTCGACGAGATACCACTCTTCGGAGTAGCGCTGTACGATGTCTGCGAGGCTGGTGGCCGAGGGGGCCGCCTGCTTGTAGGAGGCGCATGCCACGCCGAGCTTGCCCAGTGCGAGGAGGCTCTCGTAGTAGGCGGAGAAGCGCTCGCCCCAGATTCCGTGACGCCTCAGGGCGCAAGCATCCTCGAGCGCGGCCATGTCCATCGCGGAGGTCGATGCCGCCGAGGCGAAGCGCCCGAGGATGGCTTCGTCGACCTGGGGGAGGCCGTCGAGCCTCAGGAGCTCTTGGAGCTCAGCCCCTTCGAGGTCGGCTTGGGAGGCAGCCATCTCGCCGCAACGCTCGACCATAGCCTCAAGGACGTCCCTGTGCCTGGGAGCCGATAGGTCGCTCATGATGCGCACGGCCTCGCCCGCGTTCATGGCGAACCTGTCCTCGACCGTTCTGCCGAGCGTCCCCTGGCAGATCCTGTACGCGAGGTCCTCCACGGAGGGCGTCGCCCCGTCGGGCACCCTGTAGCCGAGCTCGTTGGCCATGGCGGCCCAAAAGGCCCCGTCGAGGGATGCCTCGGTGAGGAGCCTCATGGACTCCTCCTTGTTGCGCTGCCACTCGAAGAGCGCACGCTTGGCCATGTCGCGAGCGACGTCCCTCGGGGTGCCCTCCCGCACGAGAAGCGCAGCGGCGCACATGGCGAGCTCGAGCTCCTCGGGACCTGTCTTGGGAAGGGAACTCTTCGCCAGGCGCTCCTTCCTCTCCTTGCTGTTGAAGAAGGCGGCGTGCCTCGCGAGGACCGTGGCCAGGAGCGGCGATACCCCGCACTCGGACGCCCAGAGCCCCTCCATCTCGACCGTGAAGGGCACTGCCATCTGCTTGAGGTCGTAGATGAGGTCATCCTGCGCCGGGGGTGCCCCGCCCGCGCGGTAGAGGACGAAGCGCTCATCAGGGCGCTCCCTGTAGACGGTCCTCTTCGATGCGAGCTCGGCGCCCGTCACGTCGATGATGGTCGCGCCGGGGACCGCGAGCCCCTTGATAGCATCCCTGTACTCCCCCGCCTCGTCCTCCCAGAGGAGGAGCTTCGCCCCCAAGGAAAGGGTCGCGGTGAGCCTCTGGATGATGTCTTCTGCCTGGATATCCATGTCTCTCCTAGCAGCCGATGATGTCGCCGCGCTCGAGGGCCGCCATGATCTCCGCCTTGAGGGCGGCGAGGTAGGCATCGACGTCGGCCTCGTCCTCGACCATCGGCTTGGAGTACCCGGTTGCGCGCAGGCTCGACATGAGGACCAGTCTCTTGGGGGGCTCGGTCGTCTCCCCGCCACCGTCGTCGGGGTCAACATGCGGCGGCGGGGTGAGAAGGGAGATGATACGGCCCATCTCCTGCGCCTTGAATGCCTCCACGAAGCCGCGGATGGCGGCGGGGCTCGTCTCGGATGCCAGGCGCGAGGATGCCGCTTCGAAGATCCCCTCGAAGGCGTCGAGCGCCTCGGGGGAGACCCCGTCTGCAGAGTAGGCCTGCTCGAAGGAAGCCTTGGTGTCGGCAAGCTCCGAGGCGACCTTCTCCCTCAGCCTGCCGAGGGCGTCCTGCGCCTCCTGCGACAGGCGGTTCGCGGCCTTGCGCGCATCCGGAATCTGCCCGCTCAGGTAGCACCTGGGGTCGTCCACGACCTCGCGGACCGTCGCCACGTCGGCGTCATCGATTTCCAGGGACGACAGCACAGGCGCCGTACGGGCCAGAAAGTCCCTGAGCGCCGACCAGCTCTGCTCCATCGGGGACCCGTTGGCAAAGGCGGCCATGGCGTTGAGCTCGTGGACGTCCTCCGCGAGCTGCTCGGCCTCCTGCGGGAACTGCGCCGTCGCCCACTTCCAGTCCTGCGAGAGCTTGTCGCGCGCGGACTCGACGTGCTTGAGCGTCTCGGTGAAGTGATTCGCGAAGGGGTAGTTCCTGGCGGGCGCGCTGCCCACGGTCTTGGCGATTCCCTCGAGATGGCTCTCGATGGATTGGGCGATGACCTTGGGGTCCGTGGAGGCGGCCGAAGTGCCGGTGAGGGTCTTGTACGCCCTCGTGAGCTCGTCGAGCTGCTCGGGGGCTATGGCGTCGACCTTCTCCACCACGAGCTTGTCGAGGTCGATCTTCCTGCACAGCGCGTCCGCGAGCTCGGCGGGGCTGAGCGTCTTGCCCGCCTTCTTGACCTCTATGCGGTTGGCTGCGAAGAGCTGTGCGATTCCCGAGCGCACGACGTCCTCAGGCCATCCGTACTCGTGTTTGCCGAAGTAGCCGGTGAGCGATCCCGTCCCATCGCCCGTCACGGTGACAGCGCCGGCCGATCCCAGCAGTCCGATCTTGCCGAGGATCGTCTCGCAGAACTCGGGGAGTGCCGACCCGAGCATCGCGGGCGTCACGCACTGCTGGTAGATCTCCGCGTCGGAGGGCTTGGAGCCGATCTGCTGGAGCCCGGTGTAGGAGCGTTTTATGAGCTCGAGCACCGCGGAGTCGACGCTGTCCTTGCCCGACCCCCTCACCTGCTGCGTGACGTCGACGCCGCCTGCGTTGTAGGAGGCGTTCGTGAGCAGCTCGCCCATCTCCTCGACGAGCTTCTTGTAGAGGGCGTTGTTGGCCTGGCGCTTGTCCGCGATTATCGCCTCGCGGACCTCGCCCGACCCCCCGTGGAGATTCGCGTAGCGCTGGGTCTGGACGAAGGCGCGCACGTTCCTCATGAAGGAGTCGGAGCCGTTGAGTCTCACCGAGAGCGTCTTGGGCGGCGTGGGGACCATCTCACCAAGGAGCCCCTCCGCCGAATACGCGGTGAGGATGTCGACCGTGAGGTCCTCCTTCTGCTGGCCCTGGGCCTCGCCGTCGACCCTGAGGTTGTAGCGGTAGGCGTGCGAGAAGGAGCCGTTCTTGTAGGTGGCGCGCAGCTGGGCCACCACCTCGCGGAAGAGCCTGTCCACGGTGCCGCGGATCTCGACATCCGTGACCTCGGTGTTCCTAATCTCGCTCTCGATCTCCTTCTCCTCGTTGGTGAGGTACTCGTACTCGTTGTCGTTGCGCCGCACGTAGAGCTGGCTCTCGAGGGTCGCAAGAGCAGCCCTGATATCCTCCTCGAGCTCTGCTGTGTTCTCGAGGAACGACCCATAGAGGAGCACGCGGAGGTTCCCCGGCGTGGCCTTGAAGTCCTCGAGGTACTTCACGAGCAGGAGCGCCTTGAGCGTGCGGATGGCGCACTCGTCGTCGAGGTTGGCCTCAGCCTGCGAGATGGCGGCGTAGACCTCGGAGCGCAGGCTGTGGCGCAGGCCCTCGAACATCATGTCGAAGGATGCGAGCCTCCCCTCCTCGATCGCGGCGTTGTCCTTGGCGAGCGTCTGCGCGACGTCCTGGAAGACCCCGAGCATCGATCGGGCGCCCACCGAGTTGTGGCGCCCGGTGAAGGCGGAGTGGTCGGAGAGGCTGCGCATACAGTTCATGAAGAGGTCGAACTGGTAGGAGACGAAGGGGTATGTGACCTCGAAGTCGGAGAAGTTCGTGTAGTTCCTGAACCGCTTCGCACCGTCCGCGAAGTCGAAGAGCACGCCGAAGTCCTCGTGGTACCTGTCCCATATCTTGAGGAAGTCGAGCTCGAACTCGTCCTTCTTGTCGAGCAGGCGGTTCTTGATGACCGTCGTGGCGTCGCTCGAGGAGAGCGTCATGCGGATGTTGAAGCGCGCCTGGATCTTGGACAAGTCGTTGGCGTTGGAGACCTTCATCTGCCCGACCACGCTATCCATGTCCTCCTGCGAGGTCACCACGACCCACGAGTCTCCCCCGCAGACGGAGTTGAGCTCCTCGGCCACACTCTGGAGGTTGACCATGAGGTTGGTGTTCTGGGCGATGAACTGCCCGACCTCG
>CACZNT010000076.1 GCA_902782635.1 uncultured Coriobacteriaceae bacterium | reverse complement strand
TCGAGGATGTCGCCGAAGCGCTGCACGAGAATCGAGCCCGACCCCAGCATGTTCATCAGCGTGCCCACCCGCTTGGCGTAGTCGATGGGACGGTTGAAGGGCTCGCGGAAGTGCTGCGTGGAGAGGACGGCGAGATTGGTGTTGGGGCTCTTGCGGTCCTTGTAGCTGTGGCCGTTCACCACGGCGAGGCCGTCGTCGTAGTTCTCCTGGCTCACGAAGCCGCCCGGGTTCTGGCAGAAGGTGCGGACCTTGTCGCGGAAGGGATTGGGGTATCCCACCAGCTTGGACTCGTAGAGGACGTTGTTGACGTCGTCCATCACCTCGTTGCGCACCTCGACGCGCACGCCCATGTCCATGGGGCCGCTCTCGTGGTCGATGCCATGGCGGTCGCACAGCTCGGCGAGCCAGCTCGCCCCGCGACGCCCTGCTGCCACGACGGTGTGCTTCGCATGCAGCTCGCGCGTGCCCTCGCCGTCCGTTATTTGGATGCCGCGGCAGACGCCGTCCTCGATGAGGAGGTCGTCGCAGGACGTCTCGAAGAGGAGCTCGACGCCGGCGTCGGCGAGATGGCTCTCGATGCGCCCGTAGATCTCCTGCGCGCGCTCGGTGCCGAGGTGGCGGATGGGGCAATCCACCAGCTTGAGGCCGGCGGAGATGGCGCGGCGGCGGATCTCGGCCACCTGGTCGGCGTTGCCCAGGCCCTCGACGCGCTCGTCGGCGCCGAAGTCGAGGTAGATCTTGTCGGCACGCTCGATGGTGGCCTGCGCGAGCTCGGCGCCGATGATCTCGGGGAGGTCACCGCCCACCTCGTGCGACAGCGATAGCTTGCCGTCGGAGAAGGCGCCGGCGCCCGAGAAGCCCGTGGTGATGCGGCAGGGCTCGCAGTGCACGCACGCGCCCGTCTTCTCCTTGGGGCAGCTGCGCCGCCCGATGGGCAGGCCCTTCTCCACCATCACGATGCGCCGGTCGCGCCCATCGGCGAGCAACCCCAGCGCGCAGAAGATGCCCGCCGGTCCCGCGCCGACGATGGCGACGTCGTAGGTTTCGTTCGTAGCGTTAGCTGCTGACATGCTTCCTCCCTTTGGCGGCGTGGGCGTGATGGCCCGCGCGGGCATGGTGCCGACGCTGGATGTGGCGCCGCCGCATAGGGGTATTATCGCCTTGTGAGACAGACGTTGCGCCCGAGGCGCAGAATGCGAGGAGACATGGCCATCGAGAAGCCCGCGCCCATCCAGATTGGCGACCGCTACATGTACACGCTCACCAGCTACGAGCCGGTGACGGTGGAGCTCAAGGTGCCGAGCGTCACCGACGCCGACGTCGATTTGGCCGTGGAGCAGATCATCGCCACGCGCTGCAAGGACGACGAGAAGGTGGATGACGCCTGGATTGCCGCGAACTTCGAGGGGCTCTCGGGGATGGCGGCGCTGCGCGAGGACGTGCGCGGCCAGATCTCGACCATGAACACGCAGATGGTGGAGGATTCCAAGACGGGCAGGTGCGTGGCGGAGCTGGCCAAGCGGCTGGGCCAGAGCGTCCCGCAGTCGGAGATCGCGCAGATGCGCCAGGTGGTGCAGATGCGGCTCGAGCAGGACCTCGCCATGCGCGGGATCTCGATGGAGGAGTTCCTGGCCGCGGGGGGCGGTGCCTCACAGGCGTCACTTGACGCGATGCTCGACGCCGACGCGCGCGCCGCGGCCGAGGGCGATGCGGCGCTGGACGCCTATGCCGCCGAGAAGAAGCTCGAGGTGAACGAGAGCGAGTACGCGGCGCTGCTCGGCGTGGACCAGAAGACGCTCGACGACGTGATGGCCGACGCGCGCAAGGCCGGGCAGTCCGAGCGCGTGAGGGAGTCGGCGCTGCGGGCGAAGGCCGCGCGCGTGCTCACGGCCGAGGCGTCCATCACCTACAGCCATGAGACGGCCGAAGAGGCCGAGGCGCGCATCGAACGCATGCGCCAGATGGCGGCCGACCGCAAGGCCGAGTAGCCTCCCTGCATCCGGCGGCAGCTCGATGTGACAGTTGGGGACTGTCCCCAACTGTCATATTTCCAGGGAAATGGCGGGTAGCCCCCCTGGCGCTGGCTAGAAGGGCCGACATTGCGCACTAAAACCCATCCTCGAGAGGACCAGCCTCTCCAATTCCTGGTGTTTTGCTCTCATCCGCATGGTGCTGCGCAAAAAAGTGCGCAATGTCGGCCTTTCTAGCCAGACACCACAGCGTCGGGTACAGCTGCACCGCAACAGAGAGGCGCCCGGCTGACATATGCCAACCGGGCGCCAGGCCTCTTGATCTTGGATGAATGCGCTACTCGGCGGCAGTCTCCTCGGCTGCGGCCTCGACGGCCTCGGCGGGAGCCTCGACCTCAGCCTCGGCCTCGGCGGCAGGGGCCTCCTCGGCCGGCTTCTCGGCAGCGGCCTTGGCGGCCTTCTTCTCGAACTCGGCAGCACGCTTGGCCTTCTCGGCGGCCTTCGCCTCGGCAGCGGCCTTCTTGGCAGCCTGCTCCTCGGCGGCCTTGGCGGCACGCTCCTCCTTGGCCTTCGCGGCGGCGTCGAGGCGAGCCTGGGCAGCGGCACCGAACTTGTCGGAGAAGCGCTGCACGCGACCGCCGGTGTCGACGAGCTTCTGCGTGCCGGTGTAGAACGGGTGGCACTTGTCGCAGAGGTCGACGCGCATCTCGGGCTTGGTGGAGCGAGTGACCCAGGTGTTGCCGCAGCTGCAGCGCACCGTGCACTCAACGTACTCGGGGTGAATTCCTTGCTTCATGGCAGGACTCCTTCTCTCGCGCCCTGGTTTCCGACCAGGGCAAAGGGGTTGTCCTGGTTTCCGACCAGGACGGACAAGCCTTGCAATGGTAGCACGGATGGACGGCTCATGCACGCAGCTGGCCTTCTTCAACAAACGTGCACGTAGCCGCGTCGTGGGTGGAAGGCCGTCCCCTGCTCGCGCGTGAGGTAGAGTGTGGCTAGCCAAAAGATGAGGAGGGGCGTCATGTTCCTTGCCGTGGATGTGGGCAACACGCAGACCAAGCTGGGGCTTTTCGACGAGGCTGGCCAGGTGCGCGACAGCTGTCGCCTGGATTCGGACCCCTCGATGCAGCCCGACGAGCTGCTGCGCCTACTCGAGGAGCGCGAGATTGCCCTCCCCTCGCTCGGCGGCGTCGGCATCGCGTCGGTGGTGCCGGCGATAACGAGCCTCTGGACGGCTGCGCTCGAGCGTGGGGGCGGACCGTCGCCTGCGATCGTCAGCGGCGAGGGCGCGTGCGGCATCGAGCTCCTCGTCGACAATCCCGCAGGCGTCGGCCCCGACCGCATCGCAAACGCCGTTGCCGCGCGCGAGGCCTACGGCTCCCCCGCCATCGTCGTCGACTTCGGCACAGCCACCAACATCGAGGTCGTGGACGCAGCGGGCGCGTTTCGCGGAGGCGCCATCATGCCGGGCATGGTGACGTCGGCCGAGGCGCTCTTCGCCCGCGCGGCGCGCATCTCGGACATTCCCCTCGAGGCGCCTGACGCCGCCATCGGCGCCTCAACCGAGGCGGCCGTGCAATCCGGGGTCGTGCTGGGCGCGGCGGCTCAGGCCGAGGGCCTGGTCGAGCGCATGCGACGCGAGCTTGCGGAGGAGAATCCCGAGGCGCCCGCGCCTCGCGTCATCGCGACGGGCGGGCTGGCCAGACTCATGGCGAGCCTCACCGATGTCTTCGATGTGATTGACCCCGAGCTCACCCTGCGCGGCATCTACCAGCTCTGGCTTAGCCGCTAGCGTGAGCCGCGCTTAGGCGAGCTTCCCGCGGACGTACTCGTTCGCGAAGGCGACGTCGTCGCGCCAGCTATCTTGCCCCACGTACCACATCTCGGCGACGAAGCGGCGCACGCCCTGGCTCTTGAGCTCGGCGATGGCACCCTCGTAGTCGGTGGTGCCGGTGGAGAAGGGGATCTCGCGATAGGCGTCGGCGACCGTCTCCTTGATGTGCGCCGCCACGATGTGGCCGCGCCCGGTGGCGATGTCGTCGGCCACGCTCTTGCCATAGAGGAAGCTCGCGTTGGTGAGGTTGCCCGCATCCGGATAGACGCCCAGGTAGGGGCTATTGATGAGGTCGACGTAGGCCATGGCCTTCTCGACCGTGTCCATGAAGGGCGTCTCCATGGTCTCGAAGCCGAGCATCACGCCGCCCTTTGCCGCCATCTCGACGGCACGGCCCAGGTTCTCGGCGAACAGGGCGCGCGTCTCGTCGTCGCCGTCCTCGTAGTAGACATCGTAGCCGGCGAGCTGGATGGTGCGGATGCCGAGGGTGCGGGCGAGCGTCACGGCCTTGTCCATGATCTCGAGGCCGCGCTCGCGCACCGCGGCGTCGTGGCTACCGAACGGGTACTTGCGGTGCGCCGACAGGCACATCGACTCGAGGCGCACGCCCGTCGCATCCATTGCGGCAAGCACCTCGCCGATCTCGGCCGGCGTCCAGTCGAGGCGCGCGAGGCGGGCATCGGTCTCGTCGACGGAGAGCTCCATGTAGTCGAAGCCGCACTCCCCCGCCACCGCGAGGCGCTCCTGCCAGGAGAGCTCCGCCGGTACGGCCTTCTCATACAGTCCGAGTACGTAATCGCTCATGAGGTTCTCCTATCAACCTTTGCGTGAAAGAGTGGCGCTGGAGGGCAGGCCCAGTTCTGTCGCAAGGTCCGCAGCGCGGTGCGGGCCCTTTGCTCTGTGCTCAAACATCCTCGCGCAAAGAACGCGCTGCGGAACTGCGCCAGAGCAAAGGGCCCGCACCGACGCAAGGATGTCTGAGCAGACGAACCGGGCCTGCCCTCCTCTCACCTACTTCTGGCCGTAGTAGGCGTTCGGTCCATGCTTGCGCATGTAGTGCTTGTCGAGCAGGTAGGCAGGCGCGGGGCCGGCCTCAGGGTTGATGGCCTCGGTGCGGGTGGCCATCTTGGCGACCTCCTCGAGCACGACGGCGTGGTACACCGCCTGTGCGGCATCCTTGCCCCAGGAGAAGGGGCCATGGTTGCGCACGAGCGTGCCGGGAACCGCCACGGGGTCGAGGCCCTCGAAGCCCTCGGCGATGACGACGCCGGTGTTGAGCTCGTAGGCCTGCTCGATCTCCTCTGCGGTGAGCCCGCGCATGCAGGGGATCTCGCCGTAGAAGTAGTCGGCATGCGTCGTCCCGTAGGCGGGGATGGAACGTCCCGCCTGAGCCCAGGAGACCGCCCAGCTCGAGTGGGTGTGGACGATGCCCCCCACCTTGTCTCCCCACACCTTGTAGAGATAGGCATGGGTGGGCGTGTCGGAGGAGGGGTTGAGCTCGCCCTCCACCTTGTTGCCGTCGAAGTCGACCACGACGAGGCTCTCCGGGGTGAGGTCATCGTAGTCGACGCCCGAGGGCTTGATCACGAAGACACCGCGCTCGCGGTCGATGCCGCTCGCGTTGCCCCAGGTGAACACCACGAGGCCATGCTTCACGAGGTCCATGTTGGCCTCGTAGACCTCCTCGCGCAGCTCTTTGAGCATCATCTGCGAACCCCCCTTAGAGCACGCTGCGGAACGGCACGTTGGGCTCCTCGTCGAAGCAATCCTCGAAGCCGCGGTCGTGGTGGTAGTACATGAGGTCCGCGTCGGTCGGATAGGTGTAGCGGCCGCCGACCTCCCAGAAGAAGGGATGGAACTTGTACTGCAGGCGGTCCTTGCGCATGTCCCAGAGCACCTTGATCTCGTCCGGGTTGGCCTGGAAGTTGGTCCACACGTCGTGATGGATGGGGATGACGACCTTGGTCTTGAG
>CACZNT010000075.1 GCA_902782635.1 uncultured Coriobacteriaceae bacterium | reverse complement strand
CGCGTGAACGGCCTCACCGACCTCGCCATCACCAAGCTCGACGTGCTGGGCTGCCTGGACACCATCAAGGTGTGCGTCGCCTACGAGTGCGACGGCGTGCGCTACACCACCGTGCCCGAGCACCAGAGCGTCTTCTACCACGCGGTTCCCGTCTACGAGGAGCTGCCGGGGTGGAAGTGCGACATCTCGGGCGTCCGCGACTTCTACAAGCTGCCGCGCGAGGCCAAGGACTACATCGACTTCCTCGAGCAGCTCGCCGGCGTGCGCGTGTCCATCATCACGGTGGGCCCGGACCGCGAGCAGACCATCGACCGCTACTGGCGCTAGAAACCTGACAAGTTGCCCGGTCATCTGTCAGGTGATTTCGCCTGACAAGTGACCGGGTTACTTGTCAGGTCGCTTCGTGGGGAAAGGGACGAGCATGGGAGCAAGCATGGTTGACATCCTCCTTCTGGGCTCGGGCGGGCGCGAGCACGCGCTGCTCGCGAAGCTGGCCGAAAGCCCGCGCGCGGGACGGCTCTTCGTGGCGCCGGGCAACGGCGGCATGCAGGCGCTGGCCGAGCGCGCCGACGTCGACGCCAACGACCCGTCTGCCGTGGCGGCCTTCGCGCGCGAGCAGGACATCGGCCTCGTGGTGATAGGGCCGGAGGCGCCGCTCGTGGCAGGCGTCGCCGACGCCGTGCGCGCCGAGGGCATCCCGGTGTTCGGCCCGGACGCCGAGGCGGCGCAGATGGAGGGTTCGAAGGAGTTCGCCAAGAAGGTGATGGAGCGCGCGGGCGTTCCCACCGCAGCCTGGCGCTCCTTCACCTCCCGCGACGAGTGCGAGGCCTACGTGCGCGAGCTGGACGGACCCTGCGTGGTGAAGGCCGACGGCCTGGCCGCGGGCAAGGGCGTCATCGTGGCGCAGAGCTGCGAG
This sequence comes from uncultured Coriobacteriaceae bacterium, assembly GCA_902782635.1. GTDB lineage: Bacteria > Actinomycetota > Coriobacteriia > Coriobacteriales > Atopobiaceae > CACZNT01. The sequence goes on along the minus strand of CACZNT010000075.1, from coordinate 6,141 downwards.
GAGGCCCTCGCGGGCGTGGACGAGTGCTTCTCCGGCGCCTTCGGCGATGCCGGGGCGACGGTGGTCGTCGAGGAGATGCTGGCAGGGCCCGAGTGCTCGCTGCTGGCGCTCGTCGACGGCGAGCACGTGGTGCCGCTCGCCACCTCGCAAGATCACAAGCGCGCCCTCGAGGGCGACCTCGGCCCCAACACGGGCGGCATGGGCGTGTACTCGCCGGTTCCCATCGTCACCGATGAGGAGCTCGAGCAGATGATCGACATCGAGCGCCGCGTCGTGGCGCAGCTGGCAGCCGACGGCATCTCCTACAAGGGCTGCCTCTACGGTGGCTTCATGCTCACCAAGGAAGGCCCGAAGGTGCTGGAGTTCAACGCGCGCTTCGGCGACCCCGAGACCCAGGTGGTGCTTCCGCGCATGCGCGCCGACCTCGTGGAGGCGTTCCTCGCCTGCGATGCGGGCACGCTCGACGAGGTGGAGATCGGTTGGGGCGACGATTGGGCCGTGTCCGTGGTGCTTGCGAGCGCCGGGTATCCCGGCTCCTACGAGACGGGCAAGCCCATCACCGGCATCGAGCGCGCCGCCGAGCTGGAGGGCGTCACCGTCTACCACGCCGGCACCAAGCTCGATGACGAGGGTACGCTCGTCACCTCGGGCGGCCGCGTGCTCAACGTCACCTGCGTGGCGCCCACGTTCGAGGCCGCGCGCGACGGTGCCTATGCCGCCTGCGACCTCATCGATTTTGAGGGGAAGACGCTGCGTCGCGACATCGGCCTGCGTGCGCTTGCCGGCCGCGGCGCGTGGGAGGTCTAGACATGGCAGACGATGCGGAGATCATGCCGCTCGAGGTTGACGACGTGGAGGTCCGTCGCGCCGAGGCGATAGACGACCTGCGCGCCGCGACCTCGGGGCTGGCCATAGACGGGGACCGCGCGAGCGCGGGGGAGGGTCATCTCTCGGGCGAGCCCGTGGAGCGCGACCTCGTGCTTGGTGGCGACGACCCGCGCGATGCCGACATCGCGGAGAGGCCCGTCTCCGAGGAGGAGGTCTTTTCGGGACACATATTCTCCGTGAGCCGCCTGCGGGTGGAGCTGCCGGACGGGCGCGAGGCCGAGCGCGACGTGGTGCGCCATCCCGGTGCCGTCGCCATCGTGGCGCTCACCGACGAGGGCCGCATCTGCCTGGTGCGCCAGTACCGTGCCTCGCTGGGACGCGTGACGGTGGAGATTCCCGCGGGCAAGCTCGGCCCGGGTGAGGACCCGCTCGAGTGCGCCAAGCGCGAGCTCCTCGAGGAGACGGGGATGGAGGCGCAGCGCATCGCCTACCTCACCACCATCGCCACCTCCGCGGGCTTCACCGACGAGCTCATCCACATCTACATGGCGACGGGCCTCTCGTTCGGCGCGTCGAGCCCCGATTCGGACGAGTTCATCAACGTCGACCTCGTGGAGCTCGGCGAGCTGGTGGACGCTGTGCTCGACGGGCGAATCGAGGACGTGAAGACGGTGGTGGGCGCGCTTGCCTGCGACGCCGTCGCCCATCGCCTCGAACCCAGCGACTTCGCGTGACACTTGGGGACAGTCCCCGTGCTAGGGTGTCGTCCCGAGCGGAGCGCCTTCAACAGGGTGTCGCCCTGAGCGGAGGCGCGAAGCGCCAGAGTCGAAGGACCTCGCCCTTTCTTGCGTTGCGGGGGATCCTTCGACTCGCTTCGCTCGCTCAGGATGACACGGGCCTGCGTGTCGTCCTGAGCAGAGGCGCCTTCAATAGGGTGTCGTCCTGAGCGGAGCGCCGCAGGCGCGTAGTCGAAGGACCTCGCCCTTTTCCGTGCTGTGGGAGATCCTTCGACTCGCTTCGCTCGCTCAGGATGACACGAGCCTGCGTGTCGTCCTGAGCGGAGGCGCGAAGCGCCGGAGTCGAAGGACCTCGCCCTTAGCAGTCAAGAGTGTTGGCTAGATCAGCCCACTGGGGATTAACCGTCTCAACAAGACGGTTCTTCTTCGCGCGCGTCCACCCCTTTAGCTGCTTCTCGCGCGCGATGGCGTCTTCAATATCCCCAATTTGCTCGAAATAGACGAGCTTGTGTACGTTGTACTTCTTCGTAAATCCGTCGACGGAGCCGCTTCGATGTTCGGCAAGGCGCCGAACGAGATTGTTCGTCACGCCCACGTACATGACATTGCCACGTTCATTGGTGAGTATGTAGACGTAATAATCCATGGTTCGATACTACAAGATCGAGGTCCTTCGACTCCGGCGCTTCGCGCCTCCGCTCAGGACGACACATGGTTGCCGTACCTGCGGCGCTCCGCTCAGGACGACACATGGTTGCCGCGCCTGCGGCGCTCCGCTCAGGACGACACATGGTTGCCGCACCTGCGGCGCTCCACTCGGGACGACGTCCTGCTGAGGACTCTAAAGGGCGAACTGCATTTGGTAGTAGCGTGCGTAGGTGCCGCCTGCGGCGAGCAGCTCCTCGTGGGTGCCGCGTTCCACGATGCGCCCGCCCTCGACGGTCGCGATCTCGTCGGCCCCGCGAATCGTCGAGAGGCGATGCGCGATCACCAGCGTCGTCCGCCCCTTGGCCAGCTCGAACAGCGATTCCTGCACCGCTTGCTCGCTCTCGTTGTCGAGTGCGCTCGTCGCCTCGTCGAGCACGAGGATCTTCGGGTCCTTGAGGAAGACGCGTGCGATGGCGATGCGCTGCTTCTGTCCGCCGGAAAGGCGCGTACCGCGTTCTCCCACCTCGGTGTCGTAGCCATCCGGCAGCGACTCGACAAACTCTGCGATGTTGGCTTTGCGTGCCGCCTCGGCAATCTGTGACTGGGTGGCACCCGGCCGTCCGTAGGCGATGTTCTCGCCGATGGTCCCGTCGAAGAGGTACACATCCTGCTGCACCACGCCCACCGCACGGCGCAGGCTCTCAAGCGTGACGTTGCGCACGTCCTGCCCGTCGATGGTGATGCGTCCGGCGTCGACGTCGTAGAAACGCGGCAGCAGGGCGCAGGTCGTCGACTTCCCGCCGCCGGAGGGCCCCACGAGAGCGAGCGACTGGCCGGGGCGGATGTCGAGGTCCATCCCCGAGAGCACGTGCTCGCCCTCCGGGTTTCCGTCCTCGTCATGCTCATAGGCGAAGCGCACGCCCTCGTAGACCACGTGGCCGTCGCTCACCACCAGGTCCTTCGCGCCGGGCAGCTCCTGCACGTCGGGCTCGGACACCACCACCTCGTGGAAGCGCTCGAAGCCGGCGCGCGCCTTCTGGAACATCTCCGTGAAGTCGAGGATGGTCATGATCTGCGAGACGTAGGTCTGCACGTAGAGGGCGTAGGTGGCGAGGTCGGCCGGCCCGAGCTCGCCGCGCGCGATGAGCAGGCCGCCAAAGCCGACGATCACCACGTAGAGGATGCCGGTGAAGCCGCCGAGGCTCGCGTAGAAGCGTCCCATCAGCATGTAGTTGCGCGACTTGCTCGCGAGATAGGCCTCGTTCGACCGCGCGAACTTGGCGCTCTCGACGTCCTCGTTTGCGAAGCTCTTCACGACGCGCGCCCCGGCAAGCGAGTCTTCGAGCTGCGAGTTCACCGCGCTGATCTTGCGCCGGTTGTCGCGGAACGACTCCTCCATCTGGCCGTTTGCCCAAAGCCCGTAGGCCAGCAGCACGAAGGTCACCAAGGCGAGCGCCAGCGAGAGCTTCCAGGAGATCGTCGCCATGATGACGAAGGAGCCTAGGATCTCGATGGTGCAGATGACGATCCACTCCGGACCGTGGTGGGCGGCCTCGGCGATGTCGAAGAGGTCGTTCGTCACACGGCTCATGAGGTCGCCGGTGTTGTGGTGGTCGAAGTAGGAGAAGCTGAAGCGCTCGTAGGCGTCGAAGAGGTCCTGGCGCATCTGCGACTCCATGCGCGCGCCCATGATGTGGCCCCAGCCGGTGACGAACCAGCGCGCCGCGAAGCGGATGGCATACATCGCCACAAGGCCGAGCGTCACGTAGGCGAGCGCCGCCTGGATGGCGTCGGCACCCTGGGTGAACAGGCCGCCGGTGAGGCTGCGCAGGATCTTCGGGAACGCCAGGTCGATGCCGGCGATGACGAGCGCGCAGACGAGGTCGGCGATGAGGAGGCCGAGCTGGGGGCGGTAGTAGGAGAGGAAGGAGCGCAGCAGGCCGGGCCGCGTGCGCTCAGTCGAGGGGCTAGCCAAGGAGCGCCGCCACCTTTCCCAGCTCGCTCTCGAACGACACGCCGCGCATCTCGAAGTCGGGCTGGTGGCGCGTGATCTCCATTGCGTCGCGCACGAACTCGCTCGCGAACTCCACCGCGTCGACGAGCGACCTGCCGCACATGATGGCGGCGAGCATCGCGCTCGCGAAGAGGTCGCCGGTGCCGTGGAGCATGTAGGGCAGCAGGTCGCCGGAGACCTCGACGAGCCCGTCGATGCCCTCGCCGGCCACGTAGTTGCGGATGATGCTCTCGCCCTCGTGGACGATTCCCTTGAGCACGACGGCCTTCGCCCCCATCGAAAGCAGCGCGTCGACGTTCTCGCGCACGAATGCCTCGTCTACGTCCTGGCCCTGGTAGGGGATGCCGGTGAGGATGGAGGCCTCGGTGAGGTTGGGCGTAAGGACGTCGGCGCCGTCCACGAGCTCGGCCATGGCCTGGCAGAGATCCTCGGTGTAGGTGGCGTAGCGCGCGCCGCCGTCGCCCATCACCGGGTCGACGATGCGCAGGGCCCGCGGGTGCTCGTCGTAGAGGCGCTTGATGGCGCCCACCTGCTCGGCAGCGCCGAGGAAGCCGGAGTAGACGGCGTCCACCTCGACGCCCTCCTCGCGCCAGGCGTCGAGGTAGGGGGCGAGCATGTCGGTGGTGTCGTGCATGTGGAACACGGGGTAGCGCGTGTGCGCCGAGAACAGCGACGTGGGCACGGGGCACACGTCGCAGCCGGCGGCGGAGAGCACGGGGATGGCGACGCCGAGCGAGCATTTGCCGTAGCCGCATAGGTCGTGGACGGCGGCGACGCGCGGGATGTAGCGCCCGGGGCGTTCGTAGAGGACGAGATCTGCAGCATTGTTCATGGGATTCTCCTTTGCATGGACTGATGGACCAATGCTTCCGTGAAGCCTAGACCCTTCGGCGGGGCATGGCAATAAGCGCGCGCAAGTAAAGACAAAGTTGAAATACACTCGTATCAATGATGTGTCGCGCATCTGCGAGACGCATGGCGCGTTGAGAATCGAGAGGAGCGCATATGCAGTACGAAATCAGGGGCGGCGCATTCCCCATCGTCATCTGCCAGGTGGCCGACGGCGAGCGCATGATCACCGAGAAGGGCTCGATGGTTTGGATGACGCCCAACTTCGAGATGGAGACGCAGGGCGGCGGCCTCGGCAAGATGTTCTCCAAGGCGTTTTCCGGTGAGAGCATGTTCCAGAACATCTACACCCCGCACGGAGCGGGCATGATCGCCTTCGGCTCCAGCTTCCCGGGCAAGATCGTCCCCATCGAGCTGTCCGGCGGCCGCGAGTTCATCCTCCAGAAGAGCGCGTTCCTCGCGAGCGAGGCCGGCGTCGAGCTGTCCATCCACTTCAACAAGAAGTTCGGCGCGGGCTTGTTCGGTGGCGAGGGCTTCATCATGCAGAAGGTGTCGGGCAACGGCATCGTGTTCGCCGAGATTGACGGCGAGCTGGTGGAGTACGACCTGGCGCAGGGCCAGCAGATGATCATCGACACTGGCTACGTGGCCGGCTTCGAGACGTCCGTCTCGATTGACATCCAGCAGGTGAAGGGCCTCAAGAATAAGCTGCTCGGCGGCGAGGGCTTCTTCAACACCGTGCTCACCGGCCCGGGCCGCATCTGGCTGCAGACCATGCCGATTCCCGGCGTGGCCGGCGCCATCCAGCCCTACATTGTCACGGGGTAGGCGCGGCGACATACGAATGACGGGGAGCGCCCCTTCTGCCAACTGCGGCGGGAGGGGCGCTTCTGTGTGACACGGTGACAGGTACCTGTCACATTGCGTGCAATCAATGTGACAGGTACCTGTCACCGTGTCACATTCGAGGGATGGTTTCCGCCGACGCGCCGTCGCGGATGCGCCGAAGACGTCTGTCCCTTTTGTCACAAAATGTGACAAAAAGGTGCGTCCCCATTGTCACGT